>CACAWM010000009.1 GCA_902536205.1 uncultured Pelagibacteraceae bacterium
TAACGACGGTTTTTCTAGAGAGATAATTAACGATAAACCAAGAAGTTTTTGGAATCTTCTTAAACCAGAATGAAAAAAAAAGCGATTATAGTTAGTATCAAAGGTTATAAATTAAGTACTAAAGAAAGAAAACTACTTTCAAAAGAAAGGCCTTGGGGTTTAATCTTATTTAAAAGAAATATAAAAACTCTCAATCAAATTCAAAATTTAATTAAAAGTATTAAAAAATATACAAAAGACAAAAAATTTCCAATATTAATCGATGAAGAGGGAGCAGAAGTATCAAGGTTATCAAAAATTTTTAATCATAATACAAATGCTAATTTATTTGGCAGTCTTTATGAAAAAAATAAGCAATTCGCTATTTCTTTATACAAATTATATTTAATAAATTTATGTAGTACTTTGCGAAAAATTGGAGTAAATATTAATACTATTCCTGTACTAGATGTTTTAAGGAAAAGCACACACTCAATAATAGGAAAAAGGAGTTTTTCAAAAAAAAAGGAAATAATTAAACATCTTGGAAAAATTACAGTGAAGGAATGTCATTCTCAAAAAATTTTAACCGTAATTAAACATATTCCAGGACATGGATGCTCTACAAAAGATAGTCACTTAATTTTACCAAAAGTTAATTTAACTGAAAAAATTTTAAACAAAATTGACTTTTATCCCTTTAAATCAACTTCAGCAAAATTAGCAATGACTGCCCATATACAATTCTCAAAAATTGATTCCAAAAATGTTTCAACTTTTTCTAGCAAGTTAATTAAACATATAATCAGAAAAAAAATTGGTTTTAAGGGTATTTTAATATCAGATGATATATCCATGAAAGCTCTTAAGTACGATTTGATTACAAATGCAAAAAAATCACTTTCAGCTGGGTGTAACCTAGTTTTGTATTGTGCTGGGAATATTAGAGACAACTTTAAATTGATTAAATCTGTTCCTTACATAGATAAATTTACTGCAAAAAAAACTTCAGAAATCTACAAAGTATTGAGGTAAAATGTAATAATGGAATCAAACAATACAAAACAAATTTCTATTAATATACCGAATTTCAGCGGACCGCTTGAGTTACTTCTCGATTTAGCTAAATCACAAAAAGTAGACTTAGCCGAAATATCAATTACAAAATTAGCAGATCAATTTCTAGAATTTATTAAAAAAAATGAAAATTTAAATTTAGAAACAGCTTCAGAATATTTATTGATGGCGACATGGTTAGCATATTTAAAATCAAAATTACTCCTTCCAGAAGAAGATGACGATGATTTTAAGGCATTGGAAGTTGCAGAAAGATTAAAATTACAATTGAAAAAACTTGAATTAATTAGAATTTTATCAGATCAAATGTTACAAAAAAAAAGACTTGGTATTGATATTTTTACGCGAGGCATGAAAGGCGGAATAAGATCAATCAATACACCGATTTATGACGTGTCCTTATATGAATTATTAAAAACTTACTCTAATATTCAAATGCAAAAAACATTTCAGAATATGAGTATTCCAAAATTACCTGTTTTGACTACTCAAGAAGGCATCAAACAAATAAGAAATAATTTAAATAAAATTAGTGAATGGAGAAATTTATTTGAATTAATACCTAATTTTTATATTAAAAACAAAATGGAAAAAACTGGTATTGCTGGTATTTTTGCTGCAAGTTTAGAGTTAATTAGAGAGGGTACAATTAAAATTTCTCAAAAAAAAATATATGACAAACTAATGATTAAAAAATCTTAATATGCCAAAAAAGAAAAATAATATTATTAATTTTCCTGCATCTCCGTCTAAATTAGAAAGACAAGTCGAAGCAATATTATTTGCTGCGTCCGAGCCTTTGGATATCGAAACAATTGAAAAAAGAGTACAAACGAATATTAATATTAAAAAAATTTTAGATAACATAAAAGAAATTTATAAAAACAGAGGAATAAATCTAGTTTGTATAAAAAATAAATGGTCTTTCCGAACAGCAGAAGATTTATCAAAACTTATGGCGCTACAAAAATCTTCTCAGAAAAAATTATCAAAAGCTACAATCGAAACATTATCTATTATAGTTTATCACCAGCCTGTAACGCGATCAGAGATAGAGGAAATTAGAGGTGTATCTTTTGCCTCAAATACTTTAGATATTCTTTTAGAATTGAACTGGGTAAGACCCGCAGGAAGAAAAGACGTTCCAGGTAAACCAATTCAATATGCCACTACTGAGAATTTTTTAAATCATTTTAACATACAAAAACTTTCCGATTTACCTACCGTAGATGAACTTGGTGCTGCTGGCTTAATTGATACATCAACAATAGATCAATCTATATTTGGAACAGGTAGATTTTTTAAAGAGCAATCTATTAATGAAAAAAAAAATGATATTTATGAAGATATTGATGATGCAATTAAAAAAGCTCCCGATGAAGAAAAATAAACGTATTTATTTTAGTTAAATTATTGTATATAAGTTAATAATGGGAAATATTGGTTGGACAGGTATTATAATAATCGCGATCTTGATTGTGATCCTTTTTGGAAAAGGTAAAATTTCTAGCATTATGGGAGATCTTGCAAAGGGGATTAAGAGTTTTAAAAAAGGAATGTCTGATGACAGTCCCTCTAACGATGATAATACCAATAATAATTCAGATAACTCAAATTCTGAAAATAAATAACCTTATATGCCTCAAATTGGTTGGTTAGAGATTATAGCAATAGTAATCATTGCAATACTAGTTTTAGGTCCAAAAGAATTTCCAATAGCTCTAAAAAAAATTGGATCTTATTTTGGAAAATTGAAAAATACTCTAAGTAGCTTTCAAAAAGAAGTAAATACAGTTACAGAGAACATTGATCTTGAAAAAGATTTAAAAAATCAAGAAGAAAATAAAAATCAGCATAATAAGAAAAATAATGAGTGATAAAAACTCTTTTACAAGTCACTTTGTGGAATTACGTTCTCGACTAGTTAAATCAATTGTATTTATTTTTATTATATTTGTTATATCTTATACCTTTGCTGAACATATTTATTCTTTTTTAGTTAACCCATATACTGAGGCAGTTAAAAACGACTCGATTGATAGAAGATTAATTTTTACTGCATTGCATGAAACTTTTATTACTTATTTGAAGGTTGCTTTTTTTGCAGCTATTTTTCTAGGTAGTCCAGTATTGTTAATTCAAATTTATAGATTTATAGCGCCAGGATTATATAAAAACGAGAAAAGAGCTTTACTACCTTATCTCATTTTAACACCAATACTTTTTTTGGTCGGTGGAGTTCTTGTTTATTATTTAGTTATGCCGTTAGCTATAAAGTTTTTTCTATCATTTGAAACTATAGGGTCAAATTCTAGCTTACCTATACAATTAGAGGCCAAGGTAAACGAATATTTGTCATTAATAATGAGATTAATTTTTGCATTTGGAATAAGTTTCCAATTACCAATATTATTAAATTTACTAGCCAGAATTGGTGTTGTAAATTCCGAATATCTTAAAAAATCAAGGAGATATGTAATTGTAATTATTTTTACATTAGCTGCTATTTTAACACCGCCAGACCCAATCACACAAGTAGGCCTAGCAATACCTTTACTATTACTTTATGAATTATCTATAATAACAGTTCGATTCACTGAAAAAAAAAATAAAAAAGAAAATTTAGAGGATGCATAATATAAAAGAATTAAGAAAAAATTTATATAACCTACAAAAAAAATTTAAAGATCGAAATGTAAACTTTGATGCAGATGATTTTAAAAAAAAAGATACTTTAAATAGAGATTTAATTAGTAAAAAAGAAAAACTTGAACAAGAAAAAAAATCTTTATCAAAATCAAAAAATAAATCCAATTTTGATAAATCTAAAAAGATTTCTCAAGAAATTTCAGATTTAGAAAAAAAACAATTTTTTAGCCAAAGCGAAATAAATAAAATAATTTTCTCTCTTCCAAATCTAGCTCATGATGATGTTCCAATTGGAAAAGATGATAAATCAAATAAATTAATAAAGAAAAAAGGTGATGTTAAAAAGTTTTCTTTTAAAGTTAAATCTCATGTTGAATTAGGAGAAAGAGACCAAAATATAGATTTTGAAACATCAATCAAATTATCAGGATCACGATTTGTAGTATTAAAAGATAAAATTGCTATGTTAGAGCGGGCACTTATAAACTTTATGTTAGATACGCACGTGAGTAATTTTAAATATACAGAGATTTCACCTCCTTTAATTGTAAACGAAGATGTAATGTTTGGAACAGGACAACTTCCAAAATTTGAAGCTGATCAATTTGAAATAAAATTTGATAATTCTAATCAAAGAAAATTTTTGATTCCAACGGCTGAAGTAGTTTTAACAAATTTAGTAAGAAAATCGATAATTGAAAAAAAATTACTACCAAAAAGATATGTTGCTTCAACACCATGTTTTAGAAAAGAAGCGGGAAGTTACGGAAAAGATACTAAAGGTATGATTAGACAGCATCAATTTTATAAAGTTGAACTTGTGAGCATAGTTGAACCAAGTAAATGTCTAGAAGAATTAGAGCGGATGTTGGGTTGTGCAGAAAGTATTTTAGAAAAATTAGAAATACCTTATCAGGTTGTTTTACTCTCTTCAGGAGACATGGGATTTAGTGCAGAAAAAACCTATGATATTGAAGCTTGGATACCTTCTGAAAATAAATATAGAGAAATATCAAGTTGTTCATCTTGTGGTTCATTTCAGGCTAGAAGGATGGGAGCTAAATACAAGTCTGAAAAAGGAAGTGATTTTTTAGGAACCCTTAATGGATCAGGTTTGGCTGTAGGAAGACTAATGATTGCTTTATTAGAAAACAATCAAAATGAAGATGGATCTATCAATATCCCCAATGAATTAAAAAAATACATGAATAATCTAGAAAAAATCTAAATATAATTTGCTTGTTAATCTAAAGTTTTTAATATAATTGTTTTTTCATGAGTGGACAGGGAATAGCGCAATTTATACCATTAATATTAATTTTTGTAATTTTTTATTTCTTTTTAATTAGACCTCAACAAAAACGAGTCAAAGATCATAAAGCTATGGTGGAGTCTTTAAAAAGAGGTGACGAAGTAATAACATCCGGCGGTATCATAGGAATTGTTGATCGAGTAATGGAAGATGACCGTATAGAAGTGACAATTGGTGAAAATACAAAAGTTCAAATAATTCGTTCTACAATAACAAGTTTACTAAAAAAAGAAGAAGTTAAAAAATAACTCTTTTTCGTGTTAAATTTTTCTAAAATAAACGTTTTAATCATTTATCTTTTATTCATATTTATAGCTGTATTTTCTTTTTTAAACCTTCAAAACGATAATAATCAATTAATCAATAAAAAAATAAACTTAGGTTTAGATCTTCAGGGAGGATCTTATTTACTGTTAGAAATTAATTCAGATAGCTTAGTTAAAGAAAAAATTCAATCTAAAGTCATTCCTATAAAAAAATTACTTAAGGATAATGAAATAAAATATAAAAATTTCAAAATAAATGATGACAATTTATTGCTATCAATAGATAACTTAGAAAAATTTGATTTATTATTTAACTCTAGAAAAGATAATCTTGTAAATCCTTATATTGATAATTATAGATCTCATGAGTTAGATTATACAAAAACTAATAATAACCAAATCAAAATATTTTTTTCAAAGTTTGGATTACTAACTATAAATAATTCAGCTTTGAATCAATCAATAGAAATAGTTAGACGTAGAATAGACGATGTTGGAACAAAAGAACCAACTATACTTCAGAGGGGTGAAAAAAGAATTCTCGTAGAACTTCCTGGATTGAAAGACCCTGAAAGAATAAAAGCCCTATTAGGTAAAACCGCTCAACTTAATTTTAGACTTGTTTCAGATAATAATGAATTTGGAACTGATGAATTAATTTCTGAAAATGGAGAAAAACTTAATATTAGTAAAAGAATAATCATGAGTGGAGAAAATCTAATAGACGCTCAGCCAAGTATTCAAAATCAAAACAATGAACCAACAGTATCTTTCACATTAGATAGGCTTGGAGCCCAAAAATTTGGAAGAGCAACCACTGATAATGTTGGAAAAAGATTAGCTATTGTTTTAGACGGTGAAATAGTAAGTGCTCCAAATATCAATGAACCTATTACATCTGGCAGTGGAATGATTTCAGGAAATTTTACTTTTCAAGAGGCAACAGATTTAGCATTATTGCTTAGATCTGGAGCTTTGCCTACACCATTAATTGTAGTCGAGGAGAGAACAGTGGGACCAGATTTAGGTGAAGACTCAATTAAATCTGGAGTTACATCTTTAATAGTAGGTTTTATTTTAGTGATTTTATTTATGCTATATAAATACAAAATTTTTGGACTAATCGCTAATGCAGCCTTAATTGCAAATTTATTAATGTTAATTGGCGTTCTTACAATTTTAGAGGCAACACTTACATTGCCAGGCATTGCTGGAATTATTTTAACTGTGGGAATGGCTGTTGATGCTAATGTATTAATTTTTGAGAGAATAAGAGAGGAGCTTAAAACAGAAAAATCAATAATTCATGCTTTTGACTCTGGTTATACCAGAGCAAAAATAACAGTTTTAGATGCAAACATAACTACGCTAATTGCTGCTATCATTTTATTTGCGTTTGGTTCCGGTCCAGTTAAAGGTTTTGCTATTACTTTAGGAATTGGGATTATTACAACACTTTTTACTGCATATTTTTTAGCAAGGCACCTTACTTCGTTAGTGGTTTTAAATACAAAAAATAAAGAGATTAAAATTTAATGACAAATTATAATTTTTCATCGAAATTTAAGCATGCCAATATTTTTTCAGTGATTCTATTTTTTATAAGCATCATTTTGATTGCATTTAAAGGTCTTAATTATGGAATTGATTTTAAGGGAGGCACTCTTATTGAATTAAGATCAAATAATACTGAAGCTTCTTCAATTAGAGATGTTCTTAAAAATATGGATTTAGGAGATGTTAATGTTAAAAAATTTGGTAAAGAAGGTGATTTTTTAATAAAAGTTGAAGAAAAGGGAGATAACAACAAATTAATTCCAGAAATTAAAAAAACTCTATCCGACAATTTAAATTCTGATGTTAACTTTAGACGAGTAGAAAATGTTGGTCCAAAAGTAAGCGCAGAATTATTACAATCTGGTATAATTGCTATTTCATTGTCGTTAGCTGCAATGCTTTTTTATATTTGGGTAAGATTTGAGTGGCAATTTAGTATAGGTTCTATCATAGCATTATTTCACGATGTGATAATAACTCTTGGTATTTTTTCACTTTTATCTTTAGAGATTAACCTCTCAATAATTGCTGCTGTTTTAACTATTGTTGGTTATTCAATGAATGATACCGTAGTAATATATGATAGGATCAGAGAAAATCTTGGAAAATTTCATAAATTAAATATTAGTGATATAGCAAATTTATCAATTAACGAAACTTTAGCTCGAACAATTATTACATCTGTTACTACTTTATTAGCATTATTTTCAATTTTTATTTTAGGTGGTGAAATTTTAAGAGGATTTTCTTTTGCTATGATTTTAGGTGTTTTAATAGGTACATATTCCTCTATATTTGTAGCTTCACCAATTTTAAAATATTTCAAAGTAAGTTATAAAACTATAGAAAAAGAAGAAGAAAAAATAGTTCCCTAAATTAATAGAGATTTTGAGCTGCTACCATTGAAAGTAACATTGGTAAAGAAAGAAGTGTGTTAGTTCTTGAAAATAACATTGCGATTTTAGCTGAGGAAGCTTTTTCTTCTGGATTACATTCTATCATGCCTAAAGCTTTTTTTTGATTTGGCCAGATTACAAACCAAACATTATATGCCATTATAATTCCTAACCACATACCTATGCCTATCGCAGTATTTTTGCCTCCAGATCCATCTAAACCTAATATCATAGCACTATGAACGTATCCGTTAATCCATGCTAATATTAATCCAGATAAAACGGTGATTGCGGCAGCCCATCTAAAATAGAATAGTGCTGTAGGGGCAATTACTTTTCCTACTGCAGGTTTTTGTTCATCAGGAATTTTGGGCATACTTGGTATTTGAACAAAGTTGAAATACCACAACAAACCAATCCACATTATAGCTACAACTACATGAACAAATCTAAATAACCAACTCCAAAAGAGAGTATCAAAAGCAAATCCGTCACCAAAAAAGTGTAAGCCTAAAAATAATAAAATTGCTATTCCTACCGAAAGGTGAACTGTTTTTGATAAGGATTGTAGTATACTTGTCATGATTCATTATAACATAATTTTTAATATCAGGCAGTTTTTTTCATGGTATTTTCACCCATTATTTCTTTAATAAATTTACCAGTATAACTCTCTTTTACTGTTGATACTTTTTCAGGAGTACCTTCAGCGATTATTTTTCCACCATTTACTCCACCTTCTGGTCCCATATCAATAATATGATCAGCAGTCTTTATAACATCCAAATTATGCTCAATTACTACGACTGTATTTCCAGTGTTAGCGAAGGCCTGAAGTATTTCTAATAACTTTTTAATATCATGTGAATGTAAACCTGTAGTAGGTTCATCTAATATGTATAAAGTTCGTCCGGTAGGTCGTTTCGATAGTTCTTTTGCAAGCTTTATTCTTTGTGCTTCACCACCAGACAAAGTCGTCGCTTGCTGACCAATTTTCATATACCCTAATCCTACATGTTTTAAGGTAATTAATTTTGACCTGATACTTTGTATATTTTCAAAAAACTCACACCCTTCATCAACAGTCATATCTAACACGTCAGCAATATTTTTATTTTTAAACCTTATTTCTAAAGTTTCTCTATTATATCTTGCACCTTTGCATGTATCACAAGGAATAAAAACGTCTGGCAAAAAGTGCATTTCATAAGTTATTACACCGTCGCCCTCACATGTTTCACATCTTCCGCCTTTTACATTAAATGAATATCTCCCAACCTTATAACCTCTAGCTTTTGACTCGGGCAATCCAGCAAACCATTCTCTTATTGGACCGAATGCACCAGTATATGTTGCAGGGTTAGATCTAGGTGTTCTTCCAATAGGTGACTGATCGATATCAATTATTTTGTCAATTAATTCAGTTCCTTTGAAACCAGTGAAAGCTTTAGGAACTTTACGACTTTTATTTTTATTTAACATTAAATTAAAAGCATTGTACAAAGTATGTAAAATTAATGTTGATTTACCACTTCCAGAAACTCCTGTAACGCATGTAAAAGTTCCTACTGGTATTTTAAGATTTACTTTCTTTAAATTATTCCCACTCGCTCCATTTATTTCGATGAATCTACCATTTTTAGCAGATCTTCTTTTTTTGGGAATTGCTATAAATTTTTTTCCAGATAAATAGTCACCAGTTATGCTTTTTTCATTAGAAATAATTTCTTTGACAGTTCCATTTGCAACTATTTGCCCTCCATTTAATCCAGCTTCAGGACCAATATCTATAATATGATCTGAATTTTCCATCGTTTCAATATCATGCTCGACAACAATCACAGTATTTCCTAGATCTCTTAATTTTTTAAGTGCTTTTATTAATTTTTTATTATCTCTTTGATGCAAACCTATTGAAGGCTCATCTAACACGTATAAAACACCTGTTAGACCTGAACCAATCTGAGAAGCCAATCTTATTCTTTGCGCTTCACCTCCAGACAAAGTACCTGACTCTCTTGATAAGGTTAAATAATTTAAACCAACATTTAAAAGGAAGTTAAGTCTCTCGTTAATTTCTTTCAAAATATGTTGAGCTATTTTGTTTTCACGTTCGGTAAAAACATTTTGTAAATTTTCAAACCATTTTTGAGCATCAGCAATTGATTTTTCTGTAACCTCACTAATATTCAAAGTATTAATTTTTATACAAAGAGCTTCATCTTTCAATCTCATGCCTTTGCATTTTTCACAGTCTGTCTCACTTTGATACTGAGATATTTCTTCTCGTTTCCATTCACTATCAGTTTCTAAATATCGTCTTTCAAGATTGTTAATTACACCTTCAAATGTTTTTTTAGTAGTATAAGACTCATATCCATCATCATATGAAAATTTTATTTCCTCTTCATCTGAACCGTATAAAATTACATCTTGAATTTTCTTTGGAATTTTTTTCCATGTATCTGTCATTGATATTTTATAATGTTTAGCAATCGATGCTAGAGTTTGTGCATAGTAAAGGGAGGTAGATTTAGCCCAAGGTTCTATTGCTCCATCTTGAAGACTTTTTTTTGGATCCGTAACAACTAGATTTGGGTCAACATTAAGATTGTGTCCTATTCCCTCACATTCTTCGCATGCACCATAAGGAGAGTTGAATGAAAATAATCTTGGCTCTATTTCTTCAATAGTAAAGCCACTTTCGGGGCATGAAAACTTTGAAGAAAAAGTTATAGTTTCACGTTTTCTGAATTTCTTTGGTAACGTCTCATTTTCATACTCTACAACTAGTAATCCGTTAGAGAGATTTACAGCTGTTTCAACACTGTCAGCTAATCTGTTTCCGAGGTTTGAGTTAAGAATAACTCTATCAACAATTATGGAAATTTCGTGTTTAAGTTTTTTATTAAGATCTGGAAATTCTTCTATATTTAAATATTTTCCATCAACTTTAATTTTTGTAAAACCTCTTTTTTTGTAATTCAAAATTTCTTTTTTATATTCACCTTTTCTCCCTCTGACTATTGGAGCAAGTAGATATATGGTACTATCTTTAGGTAATTTCTTAATTTTATCAACCATTTCACTTATTGGCTGAGATACTATAGGTTTGCCGGTGAACGGAGAATAAGGAATCCCAACTCTTGCAAAAAGTACCCTCATATAGTCATAAATTTCTGTAACAGTTGCAACTGTTGATCTAGGGTTTTTAGATGTATTCTTCTGTTCAATTGATATAGCCGGACTTAGACCTTCAATTAAATCTACTTTAGGTTTTTTCATTTTATCTAAAAATTGTCTTGCGTAAGAAGAAAGGCTTTCTACATATCTCCTTTGTCCCTCCGCATATATTGTATCAAAAGCTAAAGATGATTTACCCGACCCAGAAAGACCAGTTATAACAACTAGTTTCTCTTTTGGGATCTCAAGAGAAACATTTTTTAAGTTGTGTTCTTTAGCGCCTTTTACAACGATTTTTTTCAACATTTTTTTCCCTAAAATAACATACACCTTATAATTATCTGGTAATTATGATATAAATAAACACTTTTTATAAATTATAAATCAAAATTTATTCAAAATTATTATGGCTGGAAGTTTAAATAAAGTACAATTAATAGGTCGTTTAGGCGCAGACCCTGAAATTAAGCAAATGGTTAACGGAAAAAGTGTTGCAAGATTAAGCATAGCAACAAGCCAAAACTGGAAAGACAAATCTAGTGGCGAGAGAAAAGAGAAAACCGAATGGCATAGAGTTGTGATATTCAATGAGGGATTAGTTAATGTTGTTCAACAGTATGTAAAGAAGGGAGCTAACGTTTATATTGAAGGCCAATTAAGTACTAGAAAATGGAAAGACGAATCTACCGGTCAAGACAAATATTCAACAGAAATTGTTCTTCAAGGATATAACTCGAGCTTAACAATGTTAGACAGCAGAAGTAGTAACGGTAATTCAAATTTGGTCTCTGAGAATAAAAGCTCTTTACCTAACGACAGCCTAAATCAAGATAGCTCTGATTTAGACGATGAAATTCCTTTCTAAAATTTCATGGAAAAAAATATTGTAGAGAATAACAAATCATTCAAACCTATTTTTGTACAAGATGAGATGAGCTCATCTTATCTGTCTTACGCAATGAGCGTAATTGTTAGTAGAGCTTTACCAGATGTAAGAGATGGATTAAAACCTGTTCATAGAAGAATCATTTACGCAATGTATAAAGGTGGTTACGATTGGTCTAAACCTTTTAGGAAATCAGCACGTATAGTCGGAGATGTAATTGGTAAATACCATCCCCATGGAGATCAATCTGTTTACGATGCATTAGTAAGACTAGTTCAAGACTTTTCAATGAGCGTACCATTAATAACGGGTCAGGGTAATTTTGGATCTATTGATGGAGATCCGCCTGCAGCTATGAGGTACACAGAAACTAAATTAGGTAAGATTGCACAATTTTTAACAGAGGATTTAGAAAAAAACACTGTTAATTATAGAAGTAATTATGATGAAACTGAAAAAGAACCAGAAGTTTTGCCCTCACAATATCCGAATATTTTGGTTAATGGAGCTGGTGGTATTGCAGTGGGTATGGCGACAAGTATTCCTCCTCATAACTTAGGTGAAATTATTAACGGCACTGTAGCTTACATTAATAATAAAGATATAACTATTACTCAATTAATGAAGCATGTTCCAGGACCAGATTTTCCAACCGGGGGAATAATTATAGGAAAAGATATTATCAAACAAGGATACAATAAAGGAAGGGGCTCATTTAAAATTAGAGGTGAAATTGAACTAGAGGAAAAAAAAGGTGGTAGAGAGACCTTAATTATAAAATCAATTCCCTATCAAGTAAATAAGTCAATTCTAATCGAGAAGATAGCTCAGCTTGTTAGAGATAAAAAAATTGAAGGTATTAGAGATATAAGAGATGAATCAAATAGGGAAGGTATCAGAGTTGTAATTGAATTAAGAAAAGGAGTGGAACCTGAAACTATAAGAAGACTGCTTTATAAACTAACTAATATTGAAAGTTCTTTCGGTTTTAACACTTTAGCAATAGTAAACAATAAACCAAAGATTTTAAATTTAAAAGAATTTATTTCTGAATTTTTAAAATTTAGAGAAGATACAGTTTTAAAAAGAATAAAATACGATTTAAAAAAAGCTGAAGAGCGAGCGCATATTTTAATTGGTTTAGCAACTGCAGTTGAGAATATTGACGAGGTAATAAAGATTATTAAAAATTCAAAAAATACTGAGATTGCGAAAAAAAATTTATTATCAAAAAAATGGAAAATTAAAAAAAGTATAAAATTAATTTCTAAAATTGAAAGAAAAAAAAATATTTCTTCTTATTCATTATCCTTAGAGCAGGTTGATGCAATCCTTGAATTAAGATTACAAAAACTTACAGCATATGGTATTGGAGAAATTGAAAGTGAAATAAATAAGATTGCAGATTTAATATTACAATATAATAAAATTATTAATTCAAAAAAAGAACTCAATAAACTAATTATTGATGAACTAGAGAATATTAAAACCAAATTTGCAAAACCAAGAAAAACAAAAATTATAGATGCAGTTCTTAATTACAATATAGAGGAAACAATACAGAAAGAATCTGTAGTAATAAGCATTACTAATCAAGGATATATAAAACGAAGTCCTTTAAGTTCTTTAAAGGCTCAAAAGCGTGGTGGAAAAGGTAAAACTGGTATATCTACAAGAGAAGAAGATTTCGTTGTTCAAATATTTACTGCTAACACACATACACCTGTTTTATTTTTTTCAACTCAAGGATTGGTTTATAAGATTAAAGCTCACAAAATTCCAGAAGGCACTGCTGCTTCAAAAGGAAAATCAATATTTAATATTCTTCCATTAAAAAGCCATCATTCAATAAGTTCTATTATGCCTTTACCAGAGGATGAGTCAGAATGGAAAAATTTGATGGTTATTTTTGCAACATCTAAAGGAAATATTAGAAAAAATACACTGGAGGATTTTATTAACATAAATAATAGTGGAAAAATTGCTATGAAACTAGATCAAGACGATAAGATCATAGGTGTAAAGATCTGTAGGGATGATCAAGACATTTTACTAAGCTCGCAATTTGGAAAATGTATAAGGTTTAAGTCAAAAAAATTAAGATTATTTAAGGGCAGATCCTCAAAAGGCATTAAAGGAATACAACTTAAAGATAACGATAAAGTTATCTCATTGTCTATTCTGGATAATTCTAATATAGATCCAAAAACATTAAAAAAGGACAAACAAATAAAAAATGGTGTAAATAAATTTATTTTATCTGTATCAGAAAATGGCTACGGGAAACGATCCTCTTACTTGGATTATAGAGTTACAAATAGAGGAGGAAAAGGCATTATAGGAATTATAAACTCACCACGAAATGGTAATATCGCATCCTCATTAGTTGTTAGCGAAAATGATGAAATAATTTTATCAACTGATAAAGGAAGTATAATGCGTTGTGCTGTAAAAGAAATTAGAGTTGCAGGCCGTAATACACAAGGTGTGAGAATAAAAAAACTATCAGGTAGCGAAAAAGTAGTTTCCGTTATAAAGATTGAAGACAATATTCAATAAAATGAGAATAGCTATTTATCCAGGCACATTTGACCCTATTACATACGGACATATTGACGTAATTAAAAAATCTTTAAATATATTTGATAAATTAATTGTTGCCACAACTGATAATATTAACAAAAACTACCATTTTTCAATTGAAGATAGATTAAGTATTATTAATAATTCTTTGTTTAATGATCTAAAATTAAGTAAAAACAAAATTAAGGTTGTTGCATTTGATAACTTAACTATAGATTTGTGTAAAAAATATAAAGCTTGGACAATTATAAGAGGTTTAAGAGCAGTTTCAGATTTTGAATATGAATTTCAACTTGCCGGAATGAATAAAAAACTTAATTCAAAAATCGAAACTATGTTTTTAATGTCAGATATAGAAAACCAGATAATTTCCTCAAAATTTGTTAAAGAAATTGCAAGTTTAGGTGGAAACATAGATAAATTTGTAACAAGATCAGTTGTGAAACTCTTTAAAAATAAATTTTAATGAAACAAGTTATCTATTTATTTATCATTTTTTTTAGTTTAGTAAGTACTAAAGTTAATGCACAAAATAATATTATGATTCTTAAATTAACATATGGTGAAGTTGAAATAGAACTTTACCCTGATAAAGCTCCAAACCATGTAAAAAGATTCAAAGAACTATCTGATGGTGGTAAATATGATGGAGTAGTTTTCCATAGAGTAATAGATGGTTTTATGGCTCAAACGGGTGATGTGAAATTTGGAAATTCTAATAGTTCAGATTTTGATTTATCTCTAGCCGGAACTGGAGGATCAGATCTACCAAATTTAAAAGCAGAATTCACTGATATAGCTCATACGAGAGGAATTATTTCTGCAGCTAGATCAGCTGATCCTGACAGCGCAAATAGTCAATTTTTTATATGTTTTGACTCAGCACCTCATTTAGATAGACAATATTCAGCATTTGGTAAAGTGACCAAAGGAATGGAGTTTATAGATATGATTAAAAAAGGTGACCCAAACAGTGGTGCTGTTTTAGATCCAGATAAAATAATTTCTCTTAGATCAAAATAACATTAAATGTCCAATAAAGAATTTTCTTTTGAGTTAATTACTCAAGACGACAAAGCTAGATTAGGTAAAATTTTTACCACAAGAGGAATAATAGATACCCCTGCCTTCATGCCTGTAGGAACACAAGGAACTGTAAAAGGAATTTTCACAAATGATCTTTTAGAAACTAATACTCAAATCATTTTAGGGAATACTTATCATTTATTACTTAGACCAGGAACTAAAATCTTAAATAATTTTAAAGGTCTACATAATTTTATGAATTGGAATAGACCAATTTTAACAGACTCGGGTGGATATCAAATAATGTCCTTATCAAAATTTAATAAAATAGATTTAAAGTTAGGTGCAATATTTAATTCTCATATAGATGGAAAAAAAATTATTTTAAGCCCGGAAAAAAGTATTCAAGTTCAAAAATCTATAAATTCAGATATTATAATGGTCTTAGATGAGTGTCCGAAATTAACAAAAGATAAAAAAATTTTATCAAATGCTATCGACACATCGACCAAATGGGCAAAACGAAGCAAAATTGAATTTGGAAACAATAAATCCAAAGGTCTTTTTGGAATAACTCAAGGAGGTTTATATAAAGATTTAAGAATCGAGAGTATTGAAAAATTAATTGAAATTAATTTTAATGGCTATGCAATGGGTGGATTAGCTGTTGGTGAAAAACAATCAGACATGTTTCAGATTCTTAATGAAACTACTGGTTACTTACCAAAATATAAACCAAGATATTTAATGGGTGTTGGAACTCCTTCTGATATACTGGGAGCAGTCAATGAAGGTATAGACATGTTTGACTGTGTAATGCCGACCAGATCAGGTAGAACAGGTTTAGCTTTTACTTGGGATGGTAAAGTCAATTTAAAAAACTCAAGATATCAAAATGATGAATCGCCGTTAGATGAAAATTGTAAAATTAGAGACTTAAACAAATACTCTAAAAGTTATTTAAATCATCTTGTAAAATCTAATGAAATGATGGCTTCAATGCTAATATCCTTACATAATATATACTTTTATCAACAATTTATGCGCGAAATTCGATCTAGTATAAAAAATGGCACATTCAAATCCTTCTATAAAAAATATATAAAATTATTTGATTAAATATTTGAAATTTATTTAATTTGTATATAAAAGATCAATCTTTTAGGGCCCTTAGCTCAGTTGGTAGAGCACCTCCCTTTTAAGGAGGGTGTCGATGGTTCGAGTCCATCAGGGCTCACCAATATTAAATCTTTATTGGTGGATACTTAATGATTACTTCGGTAATCCAGTTATTTAAATTTTCAATTCTTTTTTCACTACTAGGATGTGTGCTAAAAAAAATTGGTGGCTCTTTACCTTTATTTTTTATCGCCATTCTTTTCCATAATTTTACAGACTCTCTAATATCGTAACCTGACAATGAAGAAAAAATTAAACCTAAGTAATCTGCTTCAGTTTCTTGTTTCCTGCCAAAAGGATTCATAATACCTAATTGAAAAATATCTAATCCAGTATTTTGACCAACTGTATTTCTTGTTCTATTAATAGCACCACCTAAAAAAATATCTGCAACATTTGTACCTAAATTTATTGTCATAGCGTGACTCATTCTTTCTAAAGAGTGTCTTGCAACAGCATGAGCAATTTCATGACCCATAACTATTGATAGTGCATCAGTATTTTTTGTTATTTTTAGCAACCCTGTATAAACTGCAATTTTACCACCTGGCATGCACCAAGCATTAGCAATTTTATCGTTATCAACCAAAACATAGTCCCAACCAAAATTCCTAGTTGGATCTTCTTTTCCTTGATTAATAAAAAAAGCACTCACCGCTGACTCTATCCTACTACCTATTTCTCGAACCTCTTTTAGCTGAGAACCAGTTGTTATTAATTTTGATTTTTGTCTAAACTTTTCATATGCAGCTGCTGCTTGTCTATTAATACGAGACTCAGGTATAATACTTAATTGCTTTCTTTCAGTTATTGGAACAGTTGTGCAAGAAGGCAATATTAAAGAGCAACAACTACATCCAAAATAGCTAAGAAATTTTCTTCTATTTATGTTATACATTTTTATAAGTATGATATTAAATAATAAATTATTAATTGCAATTTTTATATTAATTATCATTTTTATTATATACTCTAGTTATTCTTAATTAATGTCTGATTTAAATATAAAAAAATCTATTTTCGCTAAAATTAGAAATAATTTTATTGCAGGAGTTGTAGTTTTAATCCCTATAGGTATTACATTATACCTCACTATTTTTTTAATAAGGGTATTTGGGAAAATTATTCCAAAGGAGATCAATCCTAACAACTATCTCCCATTTGATATACCCGGTGTAGAAATATTAATAGCATTAATTATTATTACTTTTATAGGTTGGTTGTCTCTTTCTTTTTTAGGAAAAAAATTTTTTGAATTATTTAATAATCTTTTAAAAAAGATTCCTATATTAAGAACTATTTATTCTGCGATAGGCCAAATGACAGAAAGTTTTACAAAAACTGACAACAAACAGAAAAGTGTAGTACTTCTAGAATATCCAAGAAAAGGTGTTTGGGCGGTTGGTTTTGCAACAAAAGAAAATGAGGGTTTAATTAAAGATAGAATTAAAGAAGAGATAATAAACGTTTTCGTTCCAACAACACCTAATCCAACAAGT
>CACAWM010000010.1 GCA_902536205.1 uncultured Pelagibacteraceae bacterium
GTTTTCCAGAAGGTATCATCGGATAACAGTTTTCTACTTTATCAACTACGCAATCAAAAATGACGGGTTTGTCTGTTTTTATCATTTCTTTTATCTTTTCGTCTAGTTCATCAGGAGTTTTTGCTCTAATTCCAACAGCTCCATAAGCCTCAGCTAATTTAACAAAGTCTGGTAAAGCTTCTGTATAACTTTCAGAATAATTTTTATCATGCAACAATTCTTGCCATTGTCTAACCATTCCCATGTATTCATTATTTAAAATAAAAATCTTAATTGGTAATCTGTATTGTATTGCAGTCGACATTTCTTGAATGTTCATCAGGATTGAAGCTTCACCAGCTATATCTACTACAAGTTTTTTAGGATGAGCTATCTGGACTCCAATTGCCGCGGGTAAACCATATCCCATAGTTCCAAGACCTCCAGAAGTCATCCATCTATTTGGTTTATTAAACTTATAATGTTGAGCGGCCCACATCTGGTGCTGTCCAACTTCTGTCGTAATAAAAGTATCTTGGTGTTTTGTTAATTCATACAATCTTTGTACAGCATACTGTGGTTTTATAGTTTCCTTGCTATTTATGAAATTTAAAGATTTTTTTTCTCTCCATTTATCTATTTGACTCCACCACTTAGCAGTTTTTTGTTTATTCGACTCAATAAAATTTTTATTTTTTTCTTTAAATCTTTTTATAACTGCTTGTAATAATTCTGTAACATCACTTGTAATAGCTAAATCAACTTTTACATTTTTTCCAATTGAAGATGGGTCTATATCAATATGAATTTTTTTTGATTTAGGAGAAAACTCATCTATTTTTCCTGTTATTCTATCATCAAATCTTGCTCCGATATTAATCATCAGATCACAATCGTGCATAGCATTATTTGCTTCATAAGTTCCATGCATACCAAGCATTCCTAAAAATTGTGGGTCATCGCCGGGATATGCTCCTAGTCCTTGTAAGGTAGAGGTGATAGGAAAACCAGTTAACGAAACTAGTTCCCTTAAAAGCTCGCTAGCCTTTGGGCCTGAATTAATTACTCCTCCACCTGTATAAAAAATAGGTTTTGATGATTTTTTTATCATCTCAATAAAATTATCTACATCTTTTAAATTAATTTTATTTGAAAGAGCTCCATTCAATTTTTTTTCTAATTTATTTTTATTTAATTTATAAACGCCTTTGTTGAATTGAATATCTTTCGGAATATCTACTAAAACGGGTCCTGGTCGACCTGTTGTTGCTATTTTAAAAGCTTGGTTCATAATGTCTGCTAAATCATTTACATCTTTCACTAACCAATTGTGTTTTGTACATGGTCTTGTGATTCCTGTTGTATCACATTCTTGAAATGCATCTGTTCCAATTAAATGAGTTGGTACCTGTCCAGAAATACAAACTACAGGAATAGAGTCCATATAAGCATCCGTTAACGCTGTAACTGCATTCGTTGCTCCTGGACCTGATGTAACTAATAAAACTCCCGGCTTGCCGCTTGATCTTGCGTAACCTTCTGCAGCATGACCAGCGCCTTGCTCATGTCTCGCTAAAATATGTTTGATGGATTTATGATTTTTTAATTCATCATAAATTGGAAGTACTGCTCCCCCTGGATAACCAAAAATATACTCAACTTTTTGGTCTTCCAATGCTTTAAATACTATTTCTGCTCCACTGAATAATTTTGGCATTCATACAATCTAGCCTAGAAATATCAACCGTCAAGTTTTAGCTGACGACTTTTAATGTTTTTTTTAAAAGAATTGAGAAATTTTTAGAATATAGCTTGTTCCAATTCTTCATATGTCCCCGAGCCCATGTATTTTGTCTTTTTGCGTACTGTCTCGTCTTAATATTGATAAGGTCTTTACATTCGTCTAATGAGATACTTCCTTTAATAAATTGATTAATTTCTTGAACTCCAATCAATTTATTTGCTGATAGACTTTTATTCAGCCTCACAGTGTTAAATTTTTTAACCTCTTTTAAGCAATTTTCTTTAAACATAAGCTCTGTTCTTTTTGAAATATTTGGAAGTAGATCCATCCTTGGGATGTTGATAAAAACCTTTCTTAAATCAAAATCTAGAAAATCTGATTTTGTTTTAGCAAACCAGTCAAATAAAGACTTTTTCGTTTTAATTTTTACTTCATAAGCTCTCTGCATCCTTTGAGAGTCTTTTGGATTAATTCTATCTTTGACTTTAGGATCTAATTCTAAAAGTTTTTCATAAAACTTTTTAAAGCCAAGTTTCTTAAACAAAACTCTCACATTTTTTCTTGTTTTAATATCTATATCTGGAATTTGACTAATTCCTTTTGTAATAGTGTTAAAATAAAGACCAGTACCACCAACAATAATTGGAATTTTTTTATTCTTAAGACATATATTTATTTTTTTTTTCACTTCTTTGAGCCAATCACCTGCTGAAAAATATTTTTTAACTGAAACTATGCCGTACAAATGATGTTTAATTTTTTTTGTTTCAGATCTTTTTGGTCTAGAAGATAGAATGGAAAATTCTTTATAAATTTGCATACTATCTGCATTTACAATTTCTCCGTTTATTTTTTTTGCTAGGTAAATAGCTAATTTCGATTTTCCTGAAGCCGTAGGTCCTGCTAAAAGAATTATTTTTTTTGCCAAATTAATTTATCTTTACACCCAGGTATCTTCTTCGATTATTATTATTAATAATAGTCAATAATAAAGTTTTTTCACCTTTTTTGAAAATACTATTCACGATTTTATTAAGGTCTGAGGAATTTTTTACTGAAGTCTTTTGAACCTCTATAATTATATCGTTCACATTTAAAAGATTCGCTAAAGGACTTCGATTTGAAATTTCAGTTATCACAACACCTTTAGTTTTTTTGTTTAAATTTCTTTTTTTTATATCTTCATCATTTAAATCTCTTACCGCGATTTTTAAACTTTGAATATCAACATCTTTTTTAACAATTTTTGGTTTTGTCTCTTCAAATTCTTCAGATGTTTCGAGTCTTCCCAAAGTTAATCTTTTTGAGATTAATTTTTTATTTCTCCAAATTTTTAGTTCGACGCTTTTTCCTACCTCAGTCCCTGCAACAACATTTGGAAGTTTTTTCATCGTATTTATTTTTTTTCCATCAAACTCTAAAATAATATCTCCAGCTTTTATTCCAGCCTTTTCAGCTGGACTATTTTGTCCTACACTTGCAACTAAAGCTCCCTCAGGTTTTTTTAGTTTTTCAACATCCGCTATCTCTTTAGTTACTTCTTGGATCCTCACTCCTAACCATCCTCTTTTAGTTTCACCAAATTTTATTAATTGATCAATGACATTTGACGCAGCATTGGCCGGAATTGCAAAACCAATTCCAATTGATCCTGATTGACCTGGAGCTATAATTGCAGTGTTAACTCCAATTACTTCGCCTTTAAGATTGAATAATGGTCCACCAGAATTACCTTGATTGATTGATGCATCGGTTTGTATGAAATCCTCGTACCTTGTGAGTCCAATTTGTCTATTTCTAGCTGAAATAATTCCAGAAGTTACTGTTCCACCTAAGCCAAAAGGATTGCCAATTGCTACCACCCAGTCACCAACTCTTGCTTTGTTTGAGTCACCAAAGCTTATAGGTTTAAATTTATCTTTTGTTTTAATTTTTAAAACTGCAAGATCCATATAAGGGTCTGCTCCTATTACTTCTGCATTATATTCTTTATCGCCTGCTCGTATTAAAATGTCTTCAGCATCAGCAATCACATGATTATTCGTTATTACGGTGCCATCTTCTTTAATTATGAAACCAGATCCTAAAGATGAAGCTTTTCTCTCTGTTGGTCTCTCAAAATCTTTAAACATTTCACCAAAAGGAGATCCTGGAGGAAACTGGAAAGGAAATTGATTTGTTGTTGTTCTCACAGTTTGAGTGGTTGAAATATTAACCACTGATGGCATTAATTTGTCTGCTAAATCAGCAAAAGAGCTTGGAACAGCTTTGGCTTGAACTAATGAAAAGTTTAAAATTACTAATGAGAAAAATATTTTTTTTAAAATATTCATACTAACTTTTTATATACCAAATTATTAAGAAGCCGATAATCAAAAAAAACAATCCGAATGATCTTAGTTTTCTTTCTGATGTATTCTTGATCAATTCCAACATATTTTTAATTCTTGACGGGAAAATGGCAAGGAAGAGCCCTTCTAAAAAGAAAAGCAAACCAATTGCAATAATAAGCTCTTTCACAAGAATGTAGTTATTTATCTTTTTATATTTGGTTTAATAGACTTACCAAAAAATTTAAAGAATTCACTGTCTGGAGATAATACAAGAGAGGTTTCTCCACCAATCAAAGATTTTTCATAAGCTTGCATTGCTCGATAAAATGCAAAAAACTGAGGATCTCGTCCAAAGGCGTTAGCGAAGATTTTATTTCTTTCTCCATCTCCCTCTCCTTTCATTATCTCGGACTTTTTATTAGCTTGAGCTAAAATTACAGTCACGTCTTTATCTGCTGTTGATCTAATTTTTTGAGCAATCTCAGCTCCTTGTGCTCTAAACTCTTTAGCTTCTCTCTCCCTTTCAGTTTGCATTCGTTTATAAATAGCTTCGCTGTTCGCAGGAGGTAAATCAGCTCTTTTAATTCTTACATCTACAATTTCAATTCCAAAATTTTGCGCTTCTTCATTTACCTGGGACTGGATAATTTGCATTTGCCTAGCTCTATCAGTGGATAACAAAGTTGCTAATTCTTGAGTACCCAATACACCTCTTATTCTAGAGTTAATGATTGTAGATAATCTTGATCTTGCAACTCTTTCATTTCCAACAGAGATATAAAATTTTAAAGGATCAACAATCTTAAACCTTGCAAAAGCATCAACGATTAATCTTTTCTGGTCTGCAGCAATTACTTCTTCTGGATCATTGTCTAAGTTTAAAATTCTTTTATCTAGATAAACAACGTTTTGAATAAATGGTAATTTAAAGTTTAATCCTGCTTTAGTTACAATTTTTTTCGGGTCACCAAATTGAAGAACTATTGCTTGGCTAATCTCTTGAACTATAAACAAAGATTGAAACACTACTAATGCTACTAAAACTAATGCAGGAATTATAAGTTTAATGCCTCTCATTAATTGTTACTCCCTGACTTTTTTAGTTCTGGCAAAGGTAAATATGGAACAACACCTGAACCTGATTCTTTATCTATAATAACTTTATCTATATCAGCTAAAACTTTTTCCATTGTTTCTAAATACATTCTCTCTTGGGTGACTTGTTTTGCATTTTTATATTCATTATAAATTGCTAAAAATCTGCTAGCTTCACCTTCAGCCTTTGCTACAACTTCTTTTTTATAAGCTTCAGCTTGTTGAAGTACTTGTTCTGCTTCACCTCGTGCTCTTGGAATGACATCATTAGCATAAGCCTCAGCTTCATTTTTGGATCTCTCTCTGTCAGCTCGTGCTGCCTGTACATCTCTAAAAGCATCAATAACTTGCTCTGGCGGGTCGGCTTGTTGAGTTTGAACCTGCGTGACTTGTATACCTGAGCCATATTCATCTAAAATTATCTGCGTGATTTCTTGAACTTCTATTTCAATTTTAGATCTACCCTCTGTTAAAATATTTTGAATTCTATTTTTTGCTATTACTTCTCTCATGGCTGTTTCTGATGCTGCTTTAACTGTTTCGATTGGACTTTGAATATTAAACAAAAATTTCTGAGCGTCCTTGATTACCCAGAATACGGAATAGTTTATATCTACAATGTTTTCATCACCGGTTAGCATTAAACTTTCTTCAGGAACATTTCCTACTCCAGAAGATCTTCCAGTATCACTTGCAGGTCTAAAACCTACATCAACTCTATTAACTTTTGTAACTTTAGGAGTTAGTACTCTCTCGAATGGTGTTGGAAAGTGATAATGTAATCCTGGTTGAGTAGTGTTCACATATTTTCCAAATCTTAAAACAACACCTTGTTCATCAGGTAAAACTCTGTAAAGGCCGCTTGCAACATAAAGCAAAGCTAAAATTAATAATCCGATAACTATTGGACGTGAGCCGCCTGATTTTCCCCCTGAAAATTTGTTAATCGTTTTTTGAAAATTTTTAATTATATCATCAAGATTAGGTGGATCTTGTCTAGAACCTGATCCATTTCCACCAGGCGCACGACCTCCACCTCCTGGAGGGGGTGAACCCCAAGGAGATTGATTATTAAAAATCTTGTCTTTGAAACTCATGACACTTTATATAGTGACTTTTGCTGTAAAAACAAGTTATGTAAGAGCGATATTATGTCTAAATTGATTAATATAATTAAAAGATGAGCCAAAAACCGCCACCGAAACAATTTATTAAAACTCCAATTAATGGAACTAAGTTTGTTATATTAGTTTCTAGCGCTAAAGGCGGTGTAGGAAAGTCTACTGTTGCAGTTAACCTTGCTTTCGCATTACAGAATATTGGATTTAAGATTGGCATCCTGGATGCTGATGTTTACGGACCTTCGCTACCTAAATTATTAAATCTAAATGAGAAGCCAAAAAGTGAGGATGGTAAAGCTATGATACCGCTGGAAAAATACAATGCACAATGTATTTCCATGGGATTTTTAGTTGATGAACAAACACCAATGATTTGGAGGGGCCCAATGGTGATCAGCGCTATCAAAACAATGACACAAAAAGTTTTATGGAAAGACCGAGATGTCATTATTGTTGATATGCCTCCAGGAACTGGTGATACCCAGTTAACATTTGCTCAAGAGGTAAAAGTTGATGGAGCTATAATTGTCTCAACTCCACAGGATCTAGCTTTGTTAGATGTCAGAAGAGGGATTCAAATGTTTGATAAAACAGGTGTAAAAATTTTGGGTTTAATTGATAATATGAGTTATTTTAAAGGTGATGATAATAAAGAATATAAAATTTTTGGTGAAAGCGGGGTAGAAAAAACTGCAAAAGAATTTAATAAACAATTTTTAGGCCATTTACCAATTCATCAAGATTTAAGAAATTCAGCTGATATTGGTGATCCATTAACACATTCCAATCCCGATCATGAAGTTTCAAAATTATTTAATGAAATAGCTAAAAAAATTAAACAATCTTTTCTTTAAAATCAAAAGATACCATTAATTCATTCCATTCTCTCTTTGAGAGACCAGAGCTTTCGTAACTCACTTTTTCACCTTTTACCATTTGTTGAATAACTTTTTTTCCTTTAGCAGAGACATGAACAGCACCCACTCTGTAATCTAAAAACGCTGCATGAGTAATTGGTACCCATTTTTTAACTGTTTCTAACATTGTTTCAGCGTAGACTCTAATTTCATATTGGGCATGAGTATCTGCTCTTAAAAATAAAAAGTTTAATAAGTTTAATAGATCTGTTTTCCAATACCATTGTGTGTAAGAATTCAAAGTTAAGTTCATTCTAGCAAGTTCTCTTGCTAGACCTGCTTTACTTTCGTCTATAGTGCTCCCATCAAATCTTTCATTAAGCATTTTTTCATAATTGTCATAAGTTCTTGTGGCATCATCTTTAAGAATTTTTAAAACTTCATCAGCTTGTTGACCTGTAATTAAATCGCCTCTACCTTGTCTGTTAGAGGTTGATTGAGCTGAAAGCTGATCCTTGGCTGGAATATAAAACTCTTTATCTAATATTGAGTATCGCGCAGAATACTCATTTACATTTGCAGTTCTATGTCTAATCCATTGGCGTGCAATGAAAATAGGGAGTTTTACATGATATTTGATTTCACACATTTCAAATGGTGTAGAGTGCCAATGTCTCATTAAATATTTAATTAATCCTTCATCTGTTGAAACCTTTTTGGTTCCTTTTCCATAAGAAACTCTGGCAGATTGAACAATTGAACTGTCATCTCCCATATAATCTACAACGCGAACAAAACCGTGATCTAAAACTGGAAGCGCCTCATAAATTATTTTTTCTAATTCTGAAGAAGTAACTCTTTTTGTTGAGTTTTTTTGAGCTTGTTGATCTGCAATTTCTTGCTTTTGTTCTGGTGTTAGTTTCATTTTGAAATAATTTATTGAATCTCTTAATAAGAGTTTTATATTAATAGTGTTGGTTTTCCAACTATGACGATAAACGAATTTCGTAATAAACATTACGGACGTGGGGGCAGTACCCACCACCTCCACCATTTACAACTTACGGGGGTGAATTAGGATCGACGGATGTCTAAAGGCTATTCTTTCGTACGAGATGGTTCCGACGTAACGGGCCAATTTACAAATGCTAACGAAAGTTATGCACTTGCAGCTTAATTAACTTTGTTAATTAAGTAACGGGGTCCGGGGCACCTGGCAACAGAACGCCCCTTTACGGACTTAACTATTGAATAAATTTAGTTTTCTTAGGATAAAAATAATTTATAGTGATTTGACAATTAAATTAATGGAGTGAAAATGATAGAAGTATTAATAGTAGTCTTGGCGCTAGCTTTGATGACTAATTAGAAAATTTAAGAGGTCTGGGGCGCCTAGCAACAGAATGCCCCTAAAAAATATATTTATCACCTAAATAAATTAATATTCCAACAGCAATACCTAAAAATATCCAATAATAATTATCTTTCATCATGCCACAAATTTCGTTAGGTCAGGTTTAAAATAATTAGGGCCCTTCATAACCTTGCCTTTTTCATTATAAATAGGTTTACCGTCTATACCTAATTTACTCATATTAGAAGATTGAACTTCCTCGAAACATTTATCTAAGTTTATTCCAAAAGCATGGCCGGCTCCATAAGTGACATAAAGTATATCTGTTAAGGCATCAGCAACCTCTTTTATATCTTTGTTTTTAATTGCCTCTTTTAACTCATCTAGCTCCTCCTTGATGAGATCATATCTCAGAGAGGTAATTTTTTCGTTTGGAAAACTAGCTTTTTCTTTGATTTCTTGACCAAAAGTTTCCATAAATTTTTTTACACTTTCAAAATTACTCATTTCTATTCCTTTATATTTTATAATTTTTTAATAAAAGTGTATTATAACAGTGAATCAAATATGAAATACAGAACAGAATTTGATAGTATCGGAAAAATAAGAGTTCCTGGTGATAAGTATTGGGGGGCTTCAACAGAAAGATCAAACAAATATTTTAACATTGGAGATTTTTTAGTAAGGCCACTAGTAATTCATTCAATTGCAATTATTAAGAAAGCTGCAGCTATTGTTAATGCAAGAAACAAAGATTTAGATAAAAAAATAAGCAAATATATCGTAAAAGCATCAGAGGAAGTAATTAAGGGAAAACATGATGAACATTTCCCTTTAAAAGTTTGGCAAACTGGTTCGGGTACTCAAACAAATATGAATGTTAATGAAGTCATTGCCAATAGAGCTATTCAAATGATGGGTGGAAAATTAGGATCTAAAAATCCAGTTCATCCTAACGACCATGTAAATAAATCTCAATCTACTAATGATGTATTTCCAACTGCTATGCACATTGCTATTGCTTTGAAGACAAGAGAAAAACTTTTACCTTCTTTAAAATTACTTGAAAAAGAGTTGGCAAAAAAATCAAAAGAATTTAAGAATATTGTAAAGGTGGGGAGGACTCATTTACAAGATGCAACTCCTTTAACTCTTGGACAAGAGTTTTCAGGTTATTATACTCAATTAAAAAAATGCATTATAAGGATTGAATCTGCTTTAAAAGAAATTCATTTTTTAGCTCAAGGTGGAACAGCAGTTGGAACTGGTCTTAACACGAGAAAAAACTTTGACAAAAAAATTATAAAGGAAATTAGTAAAATTACAAAAATACCTTTTAAGCCCACAACTAATAAGTTTGCTGCTTTGGCTGCACATGATGAAATTGTAAATTTTTCTGGTACATTAAATACTACCGCAGTTTGCTTAATGAAAATTGCTAATGATATTAGATTTTTAGGCTCAGGTCCGAGAGCAGGATACGGTGAGCTAATACTGCCATCTAATGAACCTGGATCATCAATTATGCCTGGCAAAATTAATCCCACTCAATCAGAAGCAGTCACTATGGTTTGTGTGAAAGTTATAGGTAATCACAATGGTATTACGATGGCCGGATCACATGGACATTTTGAATTAAATGTTTTTAAACCCTTAATAATTCATAATATTTTACAATCAATTGAAATTATGAGTGACTCCTCAAAAACTTTTGCGTTGTATTGCGTCAAAGGAATTAAAGCTGACAAAAAAAGAATTAAATATTTACTTGAAAATTCTCTTATGCTTGTAACCGCTTTAGCTCCAAAAATTGGTTATGATAAAGCAGCTCAAATAGCCAAAATGGCTCATAAAAATGCAACTACTTTAAAACATGAAGTTGTTAAAGCAGGATTAATAAAAGAAAAAGAATACGATAAAATTATGAATCCTCTTAAAATGACTAAACCTAAATAATTAAGAAATCTCCAACAAAAATTCTCTAACTTTTTTTCGATTAAATATTTCTAAAAAACTTTTATCTAATAATATATTTTCAAATGATTGATTGTAATATTGTAGATCATTATTTAACACTTTTTTTTTATCATTAATTAAAATTTCTTTAAAACTAATTTTTTTATTGAGAATATTTAAATTTCCGTCAAATTTAATTTTATATATATCAATATTATTCTTTTTTTGTTTTATAGAAAATTTTTTAAGCAATTTTTTTTTACCATTAATGACAAATGAGCAATCGAAAGATAGAACTGGGAATTCTGCTAAAAGATTAATATCTCCATAACAATTAAAAAAGTTTTCTGAAATTGAGATATTTTTTAAATAATTTAGTCTACCGTGCGCTAAATCAATTTTTAAACTCAAATCATCAATTAAATTATTTGAAAAATTTTTAGATTTATAATTAAACTCATTATTACTGTTAATTTTTTTTATAAAGTTTTTTGACTCTAATATTTTATCAAAATTTATTTTTTTTAAAATTTTTTCATTTATTTCCTCTATTTTATATTTTGAATTTATATTAAAGAAAGGATGAAAATTTATTGATGAATTTTTTTGAAAAGAAAGATTTTTATTTCTAAAATAAGAGTCAAAAATATTTAAAGTTTTACCATCATAATTAAATTTTGATTTAAAATTTGAATTTAATATTTTTGCTTTGAAAAGACCCTTATTTATATTCGAATTATAGTTATTTTCAAAAACTATGGTTGCATTTATTCCTGATTTTATTAATTTAAAATTTATTAACTTAAGATTACTATCTGTTTCTATCTTAAATTCTTTATTAAAAATTTTTCCACTTATTAAGTTTTTGTTATAACTGAAATTATTCAGCTTAATATTTTCTATTTTTGCCACAATTTTATTATCGTCAATAATTTTTAAATTTAAATTATCAATTTCCATTTTATTTTTTTGATTTAATATACTTTTTGTAAAATAATTTAGATTTAAATAATTTAAATTTGTTTTGTTATTTTTCAAAAGTAATTTTTTTGTTTGAAAATTATTATAATTATAAATGCTAAATAACTTTGGATATATTTTTAAGTTTTCAACTTTTAAGTTAGCTGAGGAAAATTTATAATAAATTTCTGCATCTTTAATATTTAAAGAGGGAGTGGGAAAAGCTTCAAATGATATTTCTTCAAATTTTTTTAATTCAAAATTATATTTTTTTGATAAGTGGCCTTTTATAATTCCTGCTTTATTATTATAGTCAAATAGAAAAGGAATAGATAAAAAAATTACACTAGATATCAAGAATATTGCAAATAAATATCTTAAAAAAAAAATAAATTTGAAGATTTTGTAATAATTATTGTGAATTGTTTTAAAAATTTTATTTAACATTTTTTTTATTTTTGTAACTAGTATATAAATGAATTTTTTCTAATGGATAACATAGATAATTTAATTAAAAACCTTAACAAAGAACAAAAAGAAGCTGTTTTGAGCACCGAAGGGCCAAATCTAATTGTTGCTGGTGCTGGATCAGGCAAAACTAGAGTTTTAACAACAAGATTAATTCATATTATTAATAAAAAAAAGGCCTGGCCAAATCAAATACTTTGCGTAACTTTTACAAATAAAGCAGCCAAAGAGATGCAAAATAGAGTGATGCAGTATGTTAAAGGAAATTCTAATGCTGTTCCGTGGCTAGGAACATTTCATTCAATTAGCGTTAAATTTTTAAGAAGACACGCAGAAGCTTTGGGATATAAAAGTAATTTTACAATTTTAGATACTGATGATCAAAAAAAATTGATCAAAAACATTGTTAAAGGTGAAGATTTAGATGCCAAAAAATTTTCTCCACAATTAATTATGTACCATATTGATCAATGGAAAAATAAGGGTCTATTACCTAAAGATGTAAAACTTGAAAAAAAATTAGGTTCAATCGTAAAATCTATTTTAAAAGTATATGAAATTTATCAAAATAAAACTAAAGATCTAAACGCATTTGATTTTGGAGATTTAATTTTATTTTGTGTGAAATTGTTCGAGGAAAATAAAGACATCAGAGAAATTTATCAAAAAAATTTTAAATATATTTTAGTTGATGAATTCCAAGATACTAATTTTATACAAAACAAGTGGTTAAACTTATTAGTAAATGAAGATGAAAATATTTGTTGTGTTGGAGACGATGATCAATCAATCTATAGTTGGAGAGGTGCTGAGATAAAAAATTTTCTTACTTTTGATCAAATCTATAAAAATTGTAAAGTCTTTAAATTAGAACAAAATTATAGATCAACAAAAAATATATTAGATACTGCTTCAAGCTTAATTTCGAATAATTCAAGTAGGGTTGGTAAAAAATTATGGTCATCTGCAACTCAAGGAGAATTAGTAAAACTTAATTGTTACAGAACTGGAAAAGAGGAAGCACAGGGAATAAGTGATATTATTGAGAAAAAAATCAAAAGTAAGTATTCTTTAAATGATGTCTCAATATTAGTAAGAGCAATTTATCAAACTAGAGAATTTGAGGAGCGGTTTCTTCAGGTAGGTATTGGATATCGAGTGCTCGGAGGAATAAAATTTTATGAGAGAGCTGAAATTAAAGATGCAGTATCATATTTAAGAATTATAAATCAAAAATTTGATGATTTAGCTTTAGAAAGAGTAATCGGGACTCCTAAAAGAGGTGTAGGTGAAAGTTCACTTAATCAAATTTATTCTTTTGGTAAATCAAACAAATTATGTCTAGAAGACTCAATAATTAAAATCATTGAAAAAGGTGAATTTAAACCGAAAATAAAATCTGCATTAAATCAACTGATTAATATGATTCAAAAATGGCGTAAAGACTCATTAAATATGAAACATTTTGATCTATTGAAATTAGTTTTAGATGAGTCTGGCTATTCTGCAATGTTAAAAAATAAAAAAGATTTGGAAAATGAGAATAGATTAGAAAATTTAAAAGAATTACTGAGAGCTATGCAAGACTATGATAATTTACAAAATTTTTTAGAGCACGTCGCTTTAGCTACATCAGTAGATCAGGAATGGGAAGGAGCAAAAATAAATTTAATGACTATGCATGCTGCAAAAGGATTAGAATTTGAAGTAGTTTTTCTTCCAGGTTGGGAGGAAGGTTTATTTCCACATCAAAAATCGCTGGAGGAAAAAGGAGATTTTGCTCTAGAGGAAGAGAGAAGATTAGCTTACGTGGGAATCACTAGGGCAAAAAAAGAGGCTTATTTGTCATTTGCAATGAAACGCGCTTATCATGGAGACTGGATGGATGCTCTTCCATCAAGATTTATTAATGAAATACCGGATGAAAGTGTAGAAAAAAATGAGGTAAGCACTAACGAGGAGGAAGATTTTGAATTTAATCAAGATAATACAATAGAATTTGAAAATGAATATAGAAGTCCAGGATGGGATAGATACAAAAAAAATAAAATACTTAAATGGAAAAAATAAATAAATTAAAACACTATTTTAGAAAAGAAAAAATTGATGGATACATAATCTCTAAAAATGATGAATTCTTTGGAGAGTACACTCCAGCTCATAACGATAGACTTAATTTTATTTCTAATTTTTCAGGTTCATATGGTTTAGCTTTAATAATTAAAGAAAAGAATTATTTGTTTGTAGACGGAAGATATACAATACAAGCTAATAATCAGTCTGGAAATTATTTTAAAATAATCACCATTCCTAATAAAATGCCTCATGATGTTTTAAAAAATAAAAAACTTACCATAGGCTTTGATCCAAAATTATTTACCAATAAATCACTTAATATTTTCTTTAATAACAGCAAGTGTTCATTCAAACCAATAAATAAAAATTTAATTGATAAAATTTGGAAAAGAAAAGTAAAAGTTAAATGTAAGAAGTTTTACAGTTTACCTGAAAATTCAGTTGGAAATAATTACAAAAATAAAATAAATAAAATTATTTTAAATTTAAGGATGAAAAAAGCTGATTTCCAATTTATAACTGCAAGTGAGAATGTTGCTTGGCTTCTTAATATAAGAGGAATGGATACGGAGTATACTCCAATTCCTTATAGTCATGTTTTAGTAAGTAAAAGAAAAAAAATTTATTTTTTTTGTGATTTAAAAAAAATTTCTAAATTTTTAAGAAAGAAATTGAATAAAGTAAAATTTATCGATATTGAGATGACTGCTAAAGTGCTAAATAAGATAGACAAGCAGAGATTTATAATTGATAAAAATACGTGTTCTTTTTATTACCAAAAAATTATTTTAAAAAATAACAAAATTGTTGACGATAAAGATCCGATAGATCTCTTTAAAGCAATCAAAAATAAGAAGGAAATTGAAAATATAAAAAAAGCTCATATTTATGATGGTGTGGCATTAACTAAATATCTTATATGGTTAAAAAAAAATTTTTCAAAAAAAGTGATAACTGAAATTAGTGCCTCAAATAAATTATTTTATTTTAGAAAAAAAAATAAGAAATTTAAATTTTTGAGCTTTCCAACTATTTCAAGTACAGGTCCAAACGGTGCAATAATTCATTACAAGCCCTCAAATAAGACTAATAGAGTATTAAAAGATGGGGATATTTATTTAGTGGACTCTGGAGGACAATACGAATTCGGCACAACAGATGTTACTAGAACTGTTTCTTTAAATAATTCTAGTCAAAAAATAAGAAATATTTTTACCAGAGTATTAAAAGGACATATAGCGGTAGCAAATTATAATCTAAAAAAAGGCACATCTGGATCTCAAATTGACTATCAAGCAAGAAGGTATCTAAAAGAGATTGGTTTAGATTATGCTCACGGCACTGGTCATGGAGTTGGTTATTATTTAAATGTTCATGAGGGGCCACATGCTATTTCTAAAAATAACAAAATTAAATTTATGGAAGGAATGATTGTTTCAAATGAACCAGGTTATTATGAAAAAAATAATTTTGGTATAAGAATTGAAAATTTGATTTATGTAAAAAAAATTAAAAAAAGGAATTATTTTGAAAATCTAACTTTAGCGCCATTAGATAAAGAATTAATAGATTTAAAATTGTTGAATAGAAATGAAATTAATTGGGTTAATAAATATCATAACAAAGTTTTTAAAAATATTAAAAATTACTTTAACAAAGATGAGATCACAGATCTAAGAGAGGCTTGCTCAATTATTTAAAATATTATTCCATTCTTTTTCAGACAAAATTTTAATCTTTAAATCTCTTGCTTGGTCAATTTTTTTTTTCGTAGGTTTAGAATTACCAACTACTAAGTAGTCTAGTTTTTTTGAGATTGTGCCTAATACTTTTCCTCCATTATTTTCTGCAATAATTTTTGCTTCCGATCTACTTATATTATCAAATCCTCCAGTGAACATAATTTTTTTATTTGAAAAAATTCCATTACCTTTAACAATTTTATATTCGTCAATTTTCAATTCTGCTATTAGATCTTTAACAATTTTTATATTTGTAGAATTTGTAAAAAAAGTTTTTAAAGAATTTATTTGAGTGTCGCCTATTCCATCTAACTCTAATAAGTTATTCAAAATCTTAATATTTTTTTTTGCGTCAAATAATTCTTCAAATTTTTTAATTGAGCCTAGAAAGCTAGCGATTATTTTTGCATTTTCTTGACCAATATGTCTTATACCAATAGAAAATATAAATTTATCTAAATTTATTTTACGTGATTTATCAATTGAGTCTCGTAAATTTTTTATTGAAAGGTCTCCCCACCCCTCTAGATTTTTAATTTTATTGTAATTTAATTTATAAATACTTGATGGTTCTTTAATAATATTTAAGTCCCAAAATTGTTCTATTACCCTTTTTCCAAGACCATCTATATTCAAGGCCTCTTTTGATACTAAATGTTTAAGTCTTTCTTTAGTAATAAATATGCAGTCATAACCTTTGGTGCATCTTCTTACAGCATCAAGTTTTTTTGTGTTTTTACTAAATTCTTTTTGCGTCTGGGCTCCGCATAAACATTTATTTGGGAATATAAACTTTTTGCTATTTTTATCTCTTTTCGATTTATCTACTGAAACTACTTGTGGAATTACATCGCCTGCTCTTTGTATATTTATTGTATCTCCAATTCTAATATCCTTCCTTTTTATTTCATCTTCATTATGTAATGTGGCATTAGAAACTACTACGCCCCCAACGGTAACTGGTTCAACTTTTGCTACTGGGGTAATAGCGCCTGTTCTACCGACTTGAATTATTATTTTTTTTATCTTCGTAACTGCTTTTTCTGCTGAAAATTTATAGGCTATCGCCCATCTTGGAGAATTTGAAGTGTTTCCCAATCTTTTTTGAAGACTCAAATTATTAACTTTATAAACAATACCATCAATATCATAATTTAATGAAGAACGTAATTTATCCAATTTTTTGTGCTGAACTTCTACCTCATCCAAACTATTTATAGTTTTCACTAGTGAATTAGTTGTGAAACCCCACTCAGATATTTTTTTTAAAAATTCTGATTGTGTTTTAAAAATCATCGGCTTAATTACGCCGAATCCATAAGCAAAATATTTTAAAGGTATTTTTGCTGTTTCTTCAGGATATTTTTGTCTTAAAGTCCCCCCAGCAGCATTTCTAGGATTTGCAAATTTATCTTTGATATTAAAAAAATCTTGTTTACCAATATAAACTTCACATCTAATTTCTAACAAATCTGGAATTTTTTCTCCCTTTATAAATTTTGGGATGCTCGATATAGTTTTTAAATTAGATAAAATATCTTCACCAATAATTCCATCTCCTCTAGAAAGACCTTTACAAAGCGTGCCTTTTTCATAAATTAATGTTGCAGATATTCCGTCAATTTTAGGTTCAGAAAATAGTTCTATTTTCTTTTCTTTTAAATTCAGAAAGTTTTTTATCTTTTTAATAAAATCTCCCATATCATTTTTATCAAATGCATTTGATAAAGATAGCATCGGCTGCAAATGTGGAATTTTACTGAATCTATTAGATGGTTTTGCTCCAACTATATTTGATAATAATTTAAGTTTTTTTAAAAAATCATTATCTCTCTCAAGAATCGTTAACTCTTTTTTAAGTTCATCATATTCTTGATCAGATATTTTTGGATTATCTTTATTATAGTAGTAGTGATTATGTCTTTTTAAAATTTCTATTTTTTTCTTAAAATGA
>CACAWM010000011.1 GCA_902536205.1 uncultured Pelagibacteraceae bacterium
GAGATTTTTTTCCAGTTCTTAAAACATTTGTCGTTCCAATATTGCCTGATCCTATTTCTCTAATATCTTTTTTTAAAAAAATTTTTGTTAAAACTAATCCAAAAGGAATTGATCCTAATAAATAAGAATACACTGCAACTATTATTAAATTTATATCCATTATTTTGAGTAAACTAGTTCACCGTTAAGATAAGTCATTAAAATCTTTCCTTGGAGATTTCTATTTTCTATGGCTGTATTTTTTGATTTAGATTTTAGTTTATCAGCATTTACTTTCCATGGAGCTTCTAAATCAAATATACAAATATCTCCATCTGATCCTTTTACCAAAGTTCCTTTTTTAATATTCAATATTTTAGCAGGATTGATTGTTAAGGTTTCTATTATTTTGTTTAGAGGAAGAGATTCATTATGATACATTTCCAAAGAAAGAGGCAGAAGGGTCTCTACACCAATAGCGCCAGTAGCAGCTTGTGAGAATGGTAATCTTTTGCTTTCTTCATCCTCAGGTAAATGATCTGAAACTATTACATCTATTAACCCGTCTTTGATACCTTGAACAAGTGATAATCTATCTTCTTCAAGCCTAAGGGGAGGGGATAATTTTAAAAAAGTCTTAAATTCACCAATATCATTTTCATTTAGTGATAAATTATTAATTGAGACACCTACGCTAAATTTTTTACCATTATCTTTATTTTTTCTAATAACATCTAAAGATTGTTTAGATGAAATTTGATTTATATGATATCTACAAGGATATTCACTAAGTAAACTTAAGTCTCTTTCAATTATTATTTTTTCAGCTAGAGCTGATACACCTTGTAGTCCAAGTCTTGTAGCTATTTCTCCATCGTTGATGCAAGCGTTTTTTGATAACTCATAGTCTTCTGCATGTTGCATTATCAAAACCCCAATATCAGAAGCATAATCCATTATCCTAGACATTAGCTCTGTATTTTGAATAGTTTTATTAACATCGCTAAAGCCAATTATTCCTCTACCAGAGAGTAAACCAAACTCAGTCATCAGCTTACCTTCGCATTGTTTAGTTATTGAAGCACAAGGAAAAAGGTTAACATTAGCTTTGTCTCTTCCTCTTCTAATAATGAAATCAACCATTGAAACGTTATCAATAACGGGTTTCGTATTAGGCATAGTTACAATAGATGTAACCCCTCCAGCTAAAGCTGCTTGGCTAAGAGTTCTAAAGTTTTCCTTATATTCATATCCTGGCTCGCCTACAAAAGCCTTCATATCTACTAACCCTGGAATTAAAATATTGTCTTTTAAATCAATTATTTCAGCATCTTTATTAGCGTCAGTTTTTTTTACATTTTTTCCTATTGCTTTTACTTTGCCTTTATCATTTAAAATTAAAGAGCCTTTCTCATCCATGCTTTGTGATGGATCTATAATTCTTGCATTAATAAAAATTTTTTCTTTCATTTATTTACAATACTTTTTTAAACAAGCCATTCTTACTGCTACACCTAATTCAACTTGTTCTTTAACCAAACTAACATTTATGTCGTCTGCAAGTTTTGTATCTATTTCTACCCCTCTATTCATTGGACCGGGATGCATAATCAGTGCATCTTTTTTTGCAAATTTTAATTTTTCTGGAGTTAAACCGTAAAATTCATAGTATTCTCTTTTTGAAGGTAAGAATGAACCCTGCATTCTTTCATTTTGCAATCTTAACATCATTACAATGTCGCAACCTTCAAGACCCTTCTTCATATCTGTAAAAGACTTTACTCCCATTCTATCAATTGATTTTGGCATTAATGTTTTAGGTGCTATTACATTTACTTCAGCACCTAACATGTTCATTAAATAAATATTTGATCTAGCTACTCTTGAGTGAAGTATGTCACCACAAATTGCTATCTTCAGTCCTTCAATCTTACCTTTTCTATTAATTATTGTTAAAGCGTCAAGTAAAGCTTGAGTAGGGTGTTCTCTTCTTCCATCACCAGCATTTATAACTGCACAATTAACTTTTTGAGATAATAAATTTGGTGCACCAGAGTCTTGATGTCTAATTACAATTAAGTCAGGGTGCATCGCATTTAAAGTCATCGCTGTATCAATTAAAGTTTCACCTTTTTTAAGCGCTGAGTTGTCCATGTTCATAGACATTACATCTGCACCTAATCTTTTACCTGCTAGATCAAACGAACTTTGAGTTCTTGTGGATGGTTCAAAAAATAAATTAATTTGAGTTTTTCCTCTTAGAACATCTAATTTTTTTGAGCTACTTCTGTTTAATTCAATAAATTTTTTTGCTTCATCTAATATTGTTTTAGCTTCTAATATCGAAAGGTTTTGAATACCAAGAAGATGTTTGGGAGAGTTTTTAATAGCTGTATTGTTTTTCTTAACTGCCATTAAAATCAACTCTATAGGCGTTTTATAGTATCAGATCAAGTATTTTCTTTAGTTAAGTAGTCCAAGGCTCCTTGAAGTATAAATTGTGCAGAATTCTCATCTAATTTGCTTATTTTTTTTGACGTGTTTGATGCTAAATCATTGGATAAATTGAACGCTCCCTGACTTGATAATCTCTCATCCCATAAAGTGACATTTTCAGTAACATCTTTTGATAGATTAAAAGCTAAATCTTTAGCTGATTGCGACGATTGACTAGATGATCCGTCCATATTGATTGGATTGCCAACAACTATACCTTTAATCTGATTTTCATTAAAAATCTTTATTATTTCTTTGAGAAATTCAGAATATTTATTTTTTATTAAAGTTGTATAAGGAGTTGCAATTATTTTATTTTCATCAGAAATGGCTATACCAACACGTTTTCTACCTGGGTCAATTCCCATTAACCTAGACTTTTTATCGAGTTTTTTCTTAAATTCTTCAATATCAAGCATGAAATTTACCTAATTTGTGATAAAACACATTTAAATTAACTTATTTCACAAATGTCCCTAGATAAAGAAAAAATTAAACATGTTGCAAAATTAGCTCGAATTTCAGTTGATGAAGCCAAAGTTGAGAGTCTAACAAAAGATTTAAACTCTATTTTTAAGTTTATAGAGCAATTAAATGAACTAAATACAGATAAAGTTGAACCATTAACTTCTATACTTAATCAGTCATTAAGATCGAGAAAAGATGAAATTAGTGATGGTAAGATAAGAGAGAAAATTCTGAAAAATTCTCCTAAAGAAAACGAAGAATTTTTTGTAGTTCCTAAGGTGGTGGAGTAATGACTGATATTACAAATCAAAGTCTAAATGAAATTATAGAAAATTTAAAAACTAAAAAAATCTCATCTACAGAATTAACTAAAGCATATGTAAAAAATATTGAAAGTGCAAAAAAGCTAAATGCATTTGTTACTACAACATTTGATCAAGCTTTAGATAACGCAAAACAATTTGATAATAAACCAAATTTTGATCAATTACTTCCTGGAATACCTTTAGCTGTAAAAGATTTATTTTGCACAGAAAATACAAAAACAACTGCTGGAAGTAATATTTTAAATAATTTTATTCCATCTTATGAGTCAACAGTTACAAAAAATTTATGGGATCATGGGTCTTTTCTTTTAGGAAAATTAAATTGTGATGAGTTTGCAATGGGCTCTTCTAATGAAACAAGTTATTTTGGAAATGTAATCAATCCAGTAGGAGATCAATTAGTACCTGGCGGCTCATCTGGAGGATCCTCGTCTGCTTTAGCTGCTGACTTAACTCCAGCTACAATTGGAACAGATACAGGTGGATCAATAAGACAACCAGCTTCTTTCACAGGTACAGTAGGTTTAAAACCAACTTATGGTTTATGTTCTAGATGGGGCATCGTAGCTTTTGCATCTTCTTTAGATCAAGCAGGTCCAATGACAAAAACTATTAAAGACTGTGCAATTATGTTGGAGGCTATGTCTGGGTTTGATGAAAAAGATTCTACTTCAATAAATAAAAAGAAAGAACAATATTCAAAAAATTTAAAAGATAATATTAAAGGTTTAAAAATTGGAATTCCAAAAGAATATCGTGTTGACAATATGCCTAAAGAAGTTGATGAACTCTGGGAAAAAGGAAAAAAGATATTAAAAGATCTTGGCGCACAATTAATTGATATTTCATTGCCTCATACACAATATGCTTTACCTACTTATTATATAGTTGCTCCAGCTGAAGCTTCGTCCAATTTAGCCAGGTATGATGGAGTTAGATATGGTTATAGATCAAAACAAGGAAAGGATTTAATTGAGATGTATGAAAAAACTCGGTCTGAAGGTTTTGGAGATGAGGTTAAACGTAGAATATTAATTGGAACTTATGTTCTTTCATCAGGTTATTATGATGCTTATTACCTTAAAGCACAAAAAGTTAGACAACTAATTAAAAAAGATTTTGATGATAGTTTTAAAAAAATAGATGCTATTCTTACACCATCAACACCAAGTTCCGCATTCAAAATAGGAGAAAAAACTAATGATCCTGTTTCTATGTATTTGAATGATATTTTTACTGTACCTGTAAATTTAGCTGGTTTACCAGCTTTATCAATGCCTGCAGGTGTTGATAAGCAAGGTCATCCTTTAGGTTTACAGCTTATTGGTAAAGCATTAGACGAGCAAAAAATTCTTAATATTGGTTATGCATTTGAAAAAAACTGTGGTTTTAAAAATGAAATTAAAAAGTGGTGGTCATGAGCAAAGAAAAATTTGATTATTTTATTAAGGGAGAAAAAGGGAAATATGAAGTTGTGATAGGGCTTGAAGTTCATGCTCAAGTTTTATCTAAATCCAAACTTTTTTCTGGGTCATCAACTAAATTTGGTGCTGATCCTAATAACCAGGTGAGTTTGATTGACTCTGCTTTTCCAGGAATGTTACCGGTCATCAATGAAGAATGTGTTAAGCAAGCAGTAAGAACTGGCCTTGGTTTAAATGCTAAAATAAATAATTACTCAGTTTTTGATAGGAAAAATTATTTCTATGCAGATTTACCTCAAGGTTATCAAATATCTCAGTATAAGAATCCTATCGTAGGGGAAGGTAAAGTTTTATTAGATATGCCTTATGGGTCAAAAGAAATTGGAATAGAGAGACTTCATCTCGAGCAAGATGCGGGTAAAAGCATTCATGATATGGATCCATCTAACACTTACGTAGATTTAAATCGTTCAGGAATTGCTTTAATGGAAATTGTTAGCAAACCAGATCTTAGATCACCAGATGAAGTTAATGCTTACATAAAAAAATTAAGATCAATCATGAGATATTTAGGAACATGTGATGGAAATATGCAAGAGGGATCACTTAGAGCAGATGTAAACGTATCTGTAAGAAAAGAAGGTGATACGAATTTTGGAACACGTTGTGAAATCAAAAATGTAAATTCTATAAAATTTATGCAGATGGCAATAGAATATGAAGCTGCAAGACAAGTTAGACTAATAGAAAATGGTAAAAAAATAGATCAAGAAACAAGACTTTTCGACACAAAAAAAAATGAAACAAGATCAATGAGATCTAAAGAAGATGCACATGATTATAGATATTTCCCTGATCCAGATCTTCTTCCATTAAAGTTAGAACAAAAATTAATCGATGACTTAAAAAAATCTCTTCCAGAGCTTCCTGATAAAAAAAAGGAAAGATTTGTAAAAGAATATGGACTAAATACATATGAATCAAATGTTTTAGTCTCAGAAAAAGAAATATCTGACTATTACGAAGAAGCTGCAAAACTATCTGATAAAAAACTTGCAGCTACTTGGATGATGGGGGATTTATTTGCAATGTTAAATGATAGGGGGCTTGATATATCAAAATCTCCTATATCAGCAAAACATTTCGCAGAGTTAGTTCAAGCAATTAAATCTGGAGAAATTTCAGGAAGAATAGCAAAAGAAGTTTTCGAAATTATGGTTGAAAGTGGAGATAATCCAAAAAAAATTATAGAGTCAAAAGGAATGAAGCAGCAAAGTGATCCTAAAGAATTAGAGAAGATGATTAATGAAATATTATCTAAAAATAAAGATAAAGTCGATCAATACAAAGCTGGAAAAGAAAAATTATTTGGTTTTTTTGTTGGACAGGTTATGAAATTATCTGGTGGAAAAGCAAATCCTCAATTAACAAACGAGATTCTAAAAAAACTTTTAAAAGGCTAATTATGCCTAAAAAATTAGATTTAACAGATAATCTTGAAAAGTATATTATTAACCATTCTGATGATCTTACTGACGTTCAAAAAGAGATATTAAATTACAATCTTAGTCTTGGTGATCAAAAGAAATTGCAAATTTCTATTTCACAAGCGCAATTTCTTCAAACATTAATTAAAACATCTAATACAAAAAAAGTTTTAGAAATTGGAAGTTTTACAGGTTTTAGCGCTTTATCAATGGCCTTATCATTACCTGATGATGGATCTTTAATTAGCTTAGATAAAAACGTTGAATTTAGTAAAAAAGCAAAATCTTTTTATGATAAGGCTTATGAAAACAAGATAACACAAATTATAAAGCCAGCACTTGAGAGTTTGAAAGAACTAGAAAATGCTAAACAAAAATTTGATCTGGTTTTTATTGATGCAGATAAAGAAAATTATATAAATTATTATGAAAAAAGTATTGTATTAATTGGTAAAAATGGACTTATTATAATTGATAATGTCTTATGGCATGGTGAGGTAGCCGATAATTCAAAAAATGATAAATACACCAATATCATTAGAGAATTTAACAAATATATAAAAGACGATAATAGAGTGATAAAAAATATCATTCCCATTGGTGATGGATTAACAATTTGTATTAAAAAATAATGTTCACTGTTTTTGGATTTTATAAGTTTAAGAAAAGTAATTTTTTGAAGAAAAACAAAGAGTTTCTGCAAAGAGAAATTTTGAAAAATAACATAAGTGGTACAATTATACTTTCCCAAGAAGGAATTAATGGAACCATTGGTGGAAAAAGGAGAAATATTAGCCAGATAATTAAATCTTTAAAAAAAGTATTTAATTTTAAAGATTTTGACAGTAAGAATATGTCTCAAAGTCATTTTCAACCATTCCACAAAGGTAAAATAAAAATAAAAAATGAAGTTGTTCCACTAGGTTTAAAAATAAATAAAAATAATAAAAAACTCAATAGATATATTTCTGGAAAATTATGGAACAAACTTATTTCAAATAAAGAAACTTTAGTTGTAGATGCTAGAAAGCCATTTGAATACGATGTAGGCACTTTTAAAAATTCTATAAATCCGAATATTCAAAATTTTAGAGATTTCCCAAAATATCTTAAAAAAATCGATAAAGCAAAACCTGTAGCGATGTTTTGCACCGGGGGTATAAGGTGTGAAAAAGCCTCAATATTTTTAAAAAGAAAAGGTTTTAAAAATGTTTTCCAGTTAAAAGGCGGGATACTTAATTATTTAAATAAAATCGAAAAGAAAGACAGTCTATGGAAAGGTGAATGTTTTGTTTTTGATAATAGAGTATCTCTTAAACACAAATTAAAACAAGGAACCTACTCCGTATGTAGTGGTTGTAGAAAACCTTTTTCACCAAAAGACAAAAAATCTAACAAATATGAGGAGGGTGTTTCATGTCCTAGGTGTTATGACACACTGTCAAATTCACAAAAAACTAGATTTCGTATGAGGCAAAATCAAATTAACCTTGCTAAAAAAGCTGGAAGAAAGCATAAGTTCCAAAAGGAATTTTAATTATGGATTTAACTAAAGGTTCGATTTGGCAGCTTCTTAGAAAAGTAACCATACCTGCAAGTACAGGGTCTCTCTTTCAAACTTTTTATAATCTAGTCGACACTTATTTTGCTGGAAGAATTTCACCAGAGGCGCTAGCAGCAATTGCAAAATCCTGGCCAATTTATTTTTTAGCAATAGCTGTTGCTGTTGGTATTGGGGCCGGAACTACAGCTTTAATTAGTAATTCAATTGGAGCCAAAGAGGACAGAAAAGCATCAATGTACGTAGCTCAGTCAATAATATTAGCAATTATAGTTTCAATTTTCGTAACTTTATTTGGTTTAAATTTTTCTGATGAACTTTTAAGAATTATGGGTTCCACTGAAGAAAGTATAATTTTAACACGTGAATACTTAGATATTATTTTTTTTGGAGCTATCATTGTATTAGTTCAATTATCTTTGAATGGAACATTAAATGCTCAAGGCGATACAAAAAGTTATAGAAATGTTTTAATTTTTACTTTTTTCTTAAATATTTTTTTAAATCCATTATTCATATTTGGTTATGGATTTATACCAGCATTTGGAATTGCAGGTTTAGCTATTGCTACAATAGTTTCTCAGTGTATCGGCTTAATATATCTAGCTAATAAAGTTTATTGCTGTAAATTAAAAAAATTCCTTTATCTAGAATGCTTCAAACCAAAAATTGATTACTTAAGATCCCTTTTTAAACAATCAGTACCAATAATGTTTACTATGTTGATGATAATGTTTGGAGTATTTAATATTTTCTATTTTGTTGGTCAGTTTGGAGAATTAGCTACAGCGGGTTATGGTACTGCTGTTAGAATTGAACAAGTCCTATTGTTACCAGTTATAGGTTTAAATACCGCTGTTTTATCAATTGCAGGTCAAAACTTTGGGGCAAAAATGTATTTCAGAGTAAAAGAAGTGTATGGAAAAGCTCTAATGTTTGGTTCAGGATTTATGGTATTAGCAGGTATATTTGTTTATCTAACTTCAGAAATCATAATATCTTTTTTTACTAATGATTTAGAAGTAATCCGAAGAGGAGCACTTTATTTACAAGTAGCAGCTTTAATTGGACCGGTTTATCCTGTTTTCTTTATTACCTCTGCTTTATTTCAGGCACTCAAAAGGCCTATTTATAGTTTATACATGACAATACTTAGATTAACTTTAATACCATTTATGTCGTTATGGTATGTCATAAATATTAGAAACGGTGAATATCAAGATATTTTTTATACGATTTTAGTAACAAATTGGATGATGGGATTAGTTGTATTAACTTTTGTACCATTCTTTTTAAAGAAAGTATTTAGGATTTCTTTTAAAAAATTATTTGTATTCTAGTTTATTTTCTAATTTTCTCACAAAATAAGATACTATTAAAATTAGTACTAAGTATTCCAAAATTAAAAAAGTATATATTTCTAAAGGTCTATAGGTAGTAGTGACTAGCTCATTAGCTTTTCTTGTTAAATCTCCTATACCTATAATTGATACTAGAGAGGACATTTTTAATACATAAACAAATTGATTTCCCATAGCTGGTAATACAACTTTAATTGCTTGCGGAAGAATTACTAATTTCATTTTTCTCAAAAAATCCATTCCTAAAGACTCAGATACTTCATGTTGGCCTTTTGATATTGAATTTATGCCAGCCCTAAATATTTCTGCTTGAAAAGCACTTTCACTAATGGTTAAAGCAATTATTCCAGAAACAAATGGTGAGAAACTAACTCCAATCATTATTGGAAGGCCATAATAAATCCAAAGAATTAAAACTAATAAAGGGATTGCTCTAACAATTTCTACATATGTTATATTAAAATAACTTAAGAATTTATTATTAGACAATGAAGGTAGAGCAACTATCAAACCAATAATCATTGCTAGAATTATTGAAACTACTGAAATATAAATGGTGGTAGTAATTCCGCTAATTAAAAATTTTAGATTAGTAAGACCATCTATATTATCCGGACTTAGTATATACCATCCCCATTCATAGTTAGAGCTACATCCTTGTAGTAATAATAATAAAGATGCAATTTTAAAAATCTTCACCGATTAACTATATTTGTAAATGAGAAGTATTTAAACTTAAATTATAAGCTTTTTAGATTATATTTTGCTTCTAATGTCATAAAAAACCCAGAGGATTGTTTTCTTTTAATCCAATTACTAACGTAATCGTTCCAAACTTTATCTCCTTTTGGAACCATCATTGCTAGAAATGCAGGGTTTTTTCCACCATCTGGTACAATAGCTAGTTGAGGATATTTTACTACAAGCTTATTTGCTTCTAGTGAGCTAGTAATGTTACCGTCAGCTCTTCCAGCCAAAACTTCTTGGAAGTCTCTTGCCGGTGCTTCAATTGATCTTAATTTTGATTTTGGGAAAAATTCTTTTGCTTTTTCTTCTTGAGATGTACCTAATGTAGTTGCTATCGTAACTTTTTTATTATTTAAAGAATCCCATGTAGGAAATTTTTTTAAGTTCTTTTTTAGTACTAAAGGAACTGTTCCGTATTTGTAATACGTGGCTGTAAAACCTGCTACTTCAGCTCTTTTAGGTGTTTTAGTTACGCTAGTAGAAATGTCATATCTGTCTGCAGTTATTCCAGCAACAATAGTCTTCCACTCAGCAGGAACAAATTTTACTTTTACACCTAAATCTTTGGCTAACTCTTTCATCACATCTATATCAAAACCTTTGTACTTGTTTGTAGCAGGGTCTTTCATTGACATTGGATCCCAGTCTCCTGTTGTTCCAACTCTTAACTCGCCACTCTGTTTGATTGAATCTAATTTAGATGCTGCTTGAGCGCTTGTCGTTATAAGTAATATTAATAATGCTGAAAATATTTTTCCAATCACATTTAGTTAATAGCCAATCCTCTCCTTTTTTTCGATTTGCAATTTGACCCACTTAATTAACTTAAATCAAAGGGGTTGACTGAAGGGTAGTTTATCAGCTATAAAGAACAAAACAAGAACAATTATGAAGCTAACAATACCATTTTATTTACATAAAGTAGGAGCCGGTTTTCCATCACCAGCCACTGATTATATTGAAGATGATATAGACTTAAATTCACACCTAATAACAAATGCACCAGCTACTTTTATTATAAGAGTTCAAGGCAAGTCCATGACTAACGTTGGTATATATGATGGAGATCTATTAATAGTAGATAAAAGCCTAAACCCAAAAAATTTTTCAACAGTAATAGCAAATGTTAATGAAGAACTTGTAGTAAAAACTTTAATCAAGAGCAAAGAAACTAACTATCTGACATCTGGGTCTAAAAATACATCAGATAGAATTAATTTAACAGACAATCCAGAAATTATAATTTGGGGAGTAGTCACATATGTCATTCATAAACAATAGTAAAAAAAAAATTGCTCTTGTTGATTGCAATTCTTTCTACGTTTCATGCGAAAGATTATTTAACCCGAAAATAAGAAACGTGCCGGTTGTTGTACTGTCAAATAATGATGGCTGCGTAATATCAAGATCAACAGAAGCTAAAGCATTAGGAATTAAGATGGGAGAACCATATTTTAAAGTTAAAGAATTAGTTAAAAAAAATAATGTTCAAATATTTTCTTCTAACTATTCATTATACGGTGATCTATCCAGGAGGGTAATGAGAGTATTAAAAGGATTTTCAGATAAAATAGAAATTTATTCAATAGATGAAGCATTTATAGATTTATCACACATAAAAGATGAAATCACAGAAGAATATGGAAAAAAAATTAGAGAAAGAGTTCTTAAATGGACAGGAATTCCAACAAGTGTTGGTATTTCGTGTACAAAGACTTTAAGTAAAGTTGCAAATCATGTAGCTAAAAAAAATAAAGCTGGCGTAATATTTTTAAAAAAAGATATCGATGAAATATTAAAAAAATTTGAAATTTCAGATGTATGGGGAGTTGGTCGACAACTATCAAAACTATATATAAAAAACGGAATAGATAATGCATATAAATTAAAAAATATATCTAACACCTGGGTAAAAAAAAGTACAAATGTATTAGGCGCTAAAACTGTAATGGAATTGAGAGGAATACCTTGCATTGATTTGGAAACAGAGGAAACAAAAAGAAAAAGTTGTTGTGTATCAAGATCTTTTGGAAAAAAAGTTGAAAGTCTAGACAAACTAAAAGAGTCCATAACAACGCATTGCTTGAACGCAGCAGAAAAAATTAGAACGGACAAACAAACCACAAGAGCAGTGACAGTATTTATTAGAACAAGTCCTTTTGACAAGAATAGAAAATATTATTCAAATTCTATAACAATCGAGCTACCAGTAGATACCAATAATAGCTTAGAGCTAGTAAAAACTGCCATAAATGGATTAAACAAAATTTATAAATATGGATATTTTTATCAAAAGGCGGGAATTATTTTATCAAAATTAAAAAATTCTTCAGAAAAAGAATTAAACTTGTTAACGCCAATTTTAGAAAATAAATCAAAAACATTAATGAAAGCAATAGATTTTACTAATGCAAAATACGGACGTAATGCAATAAGTATAGCCCAAGCAGGAATAAATAATGACTGGAAAATGCGTAGAGAACATTCATCAAAAATAGATACTGCATCATTTGACTCACTACCTAAGATAAGTATATAAAGTAAGTACGGGGTGTCTAGAAGACTGAGATTAAACCCGACGAACCTGACCGGTAATTCAGTGAGGGAATTATGGAAACAACATATTTATCAATACAGTCATCATTAATAGTAATTGTCGTAGTTGGCCTTTTTTTTATCGGACTAGGGTATTTAAATTTAAAAAAAACTACTGTCGATAATAGAAATTATATAGTTGGAAAAAGAGACGAAAATACATTTTCATTAACAACAAGTTTGGCTGCATCAGCTTTAGGAGCATGGATACTATTTGGTCCAGCCTCAGCTGCTACATGGGGAGGTTTTGGAGCAGTAATAGGATACGCATTGGGCGCTGCAACACCAATGTTATTATTATACAATTTTGGACCTAAAATTAGAAAAGAGTTTCCTAAAGGCCTATCCTTAACAGAATATATTAAAAAACGGTTTGGCATGGGGATACTAAAATTATGTTTATTCTTAATATTGTTTTATTTAATTATTTTTTTGATAGCTGAAGTTACTGCAATAGCTTTCCTATTAAACTTTATCTCCAAAACGCCGTTATGGATTACAGCAGGAATAACCTTAATAATTTGTTTACTTTACATTTTAAGAGGAGGGTTCAAGCTTTCAATAATAACTGACAAGTACCAATTCATCATAATAGCAGTTTTGATATTAGCTTCTATGATTTTAATTCTTGGAAACTTAGAGATAAATAGCTTTAAAATAATCAAAGAAAAATCACCAAATCTTATAAGTAGTAAATATTTACCCAATTATACAGCTGGCCTTACTTTTTTTATAGCAGTAGCTGCAACAAATTTGTTCCATCAAGGAAATTGGCAAAGGGTATTTGCAGCAAAAAATAATTTAATATTAAAGAAAAGTTTAATTTATTCTTCAATAATAACATTATTAATAGTTTTATGGATGGGATATACAGGGCTTATTTCTTTTTCTTTAAATTCAAAAGTAATTCCTGATTTAGCTTTTTTTGATTTAATATTATCAAAGAATTTTCTATTAATTATATCAATTTTAGTGTTAGCATTGGCTTTAACATTAAGCACAATAGATACTTTAATAAACGCAATATCAAGTATTATTATTGTAAATGCTAATCAAATTAGTAAATCAATTTTTGGTAGTTCTTTAAAAAATAAAACTAATTATATAATTTTACTTATAAGTATTTTAGTTTTTATTTTGGCATCAAAGGGATTTAGTATTTTATATTTATTTTTATTAGCAGACTTATTTTGTTGTGCAGCTGTTGTTACAATTTTTTACGGTTTTTTTAATAGGAAAATTAGTTCTCAAATGTCATATTTATCTATTTTAAGCGCACTAATTTTAGGAATATTATTTTTTCCAAGTATGGATTTTCAATCAAGTATATTAGTAGGGAATTTATTACCTGTAGAGTCTTTTAGTTCAATTATTACCACTAACTTACTTTTTATCTCATTTGCAATAGCGATAATTACTCAATTTTTCTTTATAATATTTTATTCTTTACGAAGTTCATTTAAATAAATTATTACAGCCAACCAAATAAAAATAAATGATATTAGTTCATCCAATACCAAAGGTTCATTAAAATAATATAATCCTAAGAAAAATTGTGCAGTCGGTGTTAGAAAAAAAATCATGCTTGCTGGCCCAATTCCTATTAATTTAAAGCCTTTAGTATACCAAAACAGAGGTACCAATGTCATTAAACCTGCCCAAAACAAAAAAAAAGAGAGTAGCGGTTCATTTATGGAAAAAATATTTAAATTATTATTAATTAAAAAAATAAACAGAACTGTTGCAATAGGTGTTAGAAGCAAAGTTTCAATGAGCAAACCTATATCTGAAGAAACTTTAACTTTTTTTCTAATTAAACCATATAAACTAAATGTTAGAGCTACAGTAATTCCAATCCATGGGACATCACCAAGTTTTACAAGAAAGTAAATCAATGCTAAGATGACTAAAACTACTGAGATAATTTTATTCCGATTGTATTTTTCCTTTAAGAAAATTATTCCAAGAAATACACTTAAAATTGGAAAAATATAATAACCTAAAGCTGAGTCTAATAAATTATTTGTACTTACTGCATAAAGCCACGTAAACCAATTTATTGACACAAGTAGGCCAGTTAAAAAAAGAATAAAAATATTTAATCTATTTTTTGTAATTCTTTTAAATTCACTCCATTTAGCATAATAGGATGTAGTAATAACTAATAATAAAGCTGTCCAAATAGTTCTATGAATTGTTAATTCTAAAGGGGATGCGTAAGATACAAATTTAAAGTATATGACCCCAATTATACCCCACCAAAGAGAAGCACCAACAGTAAAAGAGATTCCTTGAAATAAATTTTTCTTCATTTGACCATTTTTTTGATTGATTTATAAGGTAATTAATTAATAATTAGAACTAAATTAGCTAATTAAAAAGGAAGAGTGGGTGAGCGGTTTAAACCAGTTGGTTGCTAACTAACCGTACGAGTAACATCGTACCGAGAGTTCGAATCTCTCCTCTTCCGCCACAAAATTAATTAAAATAACTGTCAATTTTAACTGGCTCTTTACTTAGAATATATTTGTAAACATTTATATTCTCTAAAACTCTTTGTACGTAGTTTCTTGTCTCTTCAAATCGTATCTGCTCAATCCAGTTAATATAAGATATTTGTCCTTTAGATGGATCTCCATTCACTCTTCTCCAAGTTTTAACCCTATTAGGTCCAGCATTGTATGCAGCAATAGCAAAAGGATAAACACCATTGTATTCTTCAATTAAAGAATTAAAATAATATGATCCTAATTTAATATTATATTCAGGATCTCTAGTTAAACCACTTATGCTATAAGGAAGCTTAGCTTGTTTAGCAACGACTTTAGCAGTATATTTCATAAGCTGCATCATACCTCTTGCACCAGCCCAGCTGTTAGCACTTTTATCAAATTCACTTTCTTGTCTTATGATTGCCAAAATAACTTCTGATTCAGGCATAGTTTTATTATTAATTACTTTAGGTGTTGCAATAATTGGATAGTTATATTTATTATAAAATCTTTTTTCATAAGAAGCTTTTTTTGAAATTTGTATAGCGAAATCATATCTTTCCAAATTTGTAGCTAAGTCTGCTGCTAAAACTTCACTTCCTTTATCAATATTTAGTTCAGCTAAATGTTTAAAAATATCTTTTCCTAGTTGTGTTGCATTAAGTTCCTTTAATAAAACTAAATGTCTAATTAATTTATTCTTTTTAAATTCTTTTTCATATTCTTTATCAAAGAAACTTTGGTCTTTTAATTCAAAATTTCCACCAGGATTGATTTTGTTAAAGGCAAGCTGGCCATAATATGTCATAGGAAAGTTTGCTGCTTCAGAATAAAATTTATTTGAAAGTTCGGTTTCATTGAGCTTTTCATATGAAGCACCAAGCCAATAAGCGCCTCTCGCTAAACTAATTGGATAACCAACATTGTTATAAAAATTTTGAAAATGATTTATTGCATATTCTGGTGAATTCAAAAATATTAATGCTATCCATCCAGACAACCATTCAGCTTCAGCGAAAGATGGTCCAGCAGACAATGCGTGTTCACTTGAGATTTTATAAGCAGTTTTATATCTTTTTTTGTAAATTAAACTCCTAACAACACTTTCTCTTTGATCCCACCATTTATCGGGACGCACCATTTGTTTTTCTGTTTTAAGTGAATTTCGGTATAATATTTCTAAAGATCCGTCTAATCTTCCTCTACGATTTCTCCATCTGAGCCTATCAAACTCTAATCCAGGGTCTTCTTTCAAATATTGAGGAACTTTAGAAATTGCATTATCTACTCCATAAGAGTTACTAATTAATATTTGCCTTGCATTGTAAAGAGCTCTTTGATCTGTGGGTAAATATTTTAGCATTCGTTTAAGGTCCCAGTATTTTCTCTCCCAAGCTAAATAATCAGCTCTTTTAATATGATCATCTGAGTCAATAAATTTTTTAAATTTGGCCCTATAATAACCTAAATCATTTTTTCTTATCGTAGCTTCAACCCAACCTTGTTTTATTAGTTCTTTTACTTTATCGGTTTTGCCCTGTTCAAGATAAGCTTCAGCTAATTTTATTTTTCCTAATCCACCAACTGGTGGGTATTTTTCAAACCAATTTATTATTGAAGTAGGCGAGTTATTTCTTAAATAGATTTTTTCTTCTGCTAAGTATCTTATTCTATTTATTCTTGGATAGTCTTCATTTTGTTCAATAAATTTTTTATATTCAGCAAACGAAGCTCCATTTT
>CACAWM010000012.1 GCA_902536205.1 uncultured Pelagibacteraceae bacterium
CGGGTATGACTTTACATAAAATGCCATTGTTCTCGTGGTCAATTTTAGTAACAGCTTTTTTACTTTTATTATCATTACCAGTTTTAGCAGGAGCAATTACAATGCTTCTTACAGATAGAAATTTTGGTACTGCTTTTTTTGAAGCTCAAACAGGGGGAGATCCAGTCCTATTCCAACACTTATTTTGGTTTTTTGGCCACCCAGAAGTTTATATTTTAATTCTTCCAGGTTTTGGAATGATAAGTCATATAGTTTCAACTTTTTCTAAGAAGCCAGTATTTGGATATTTAGGAATGGCTTATGCCATGGTTGCAATTGGGGTAGTAGGGTTCGTTGTATGGGCTCACCACATGTATACAGTTGGTTTAGACACAGATACCAAAGCATATTTCTTAGCTGCAACTATGATTATTGCAGTACCAACAGGAATAAAAGTTTTCTCTTGGATTGCAACAATGTGGGGTGGATCTATAAGTTTTAAAACACCAATGTTATGGGCAATAGGTTTTATATTCTTATTCACTTTAGGAGGAGTTACTGGAGTAGTCTTAGCTAACGCTGGTGTAGATACTGCCTTGCACGATACATATTATGTAGTTGCACACTTTCATTATGTACTCTCAATGGGAGCGGTATTCGCAATATTTGCTGGCTTTTATTACTGGTTTAGTAAAATGAGCGGATACGAGTATTCAGAATTTTTAGGAAAACTGCACTTTTGGTTAACGCTTGTTGGAGTAAATTTAATTTTCTTTCCTCAGCATTTCTTAGGACTAGCAGGGATGCCAAGAAGATATGCTGATTATCCAGATGCGTTTGCAGGATGGAATTATATTTCTTCAATAGGATCATATATTACTGTCGTAGGTTTAGCAGTTTTCTTAATTAATCTTTTATATGCTTTTGCTAAAAAGAAAAAAGCAGAACAAAATCCATGGGGAGAAGGAGCAACAACTTTGGAATGGACAGTATCTTCACCGCCGCCGTTCCATACTTTTGAAGAGCTGCCTAAAGTAAAGTAAATTGAGCCAGATACTTTTAAAAACGAGAAACTCTAAACTTGGTTTAGCATTAGATCTTAACTCATTTTTTAATCTAATGAAGCCAAGAGTAATGTCTCTTGTTTTATTCACTTGCATGGTTGGTTTATTGATTGCACCTAATAGCGTTGATCTTAAAACTTCTTTAATATCATTACTAGCAGTAGCAATTGGCTCTGGTGCGGCTGGAGCTTTAAATATGTGGTATGAGTCCGATGTAGATGCCCTGATGAGCAGAACCTGTTTAAGACCGATACCAACAGGCAAAGTAAAAAGAAATCAGGCTTTATATTTTGGAATTATTTTATCAATTATTTCTGTTGCTATGCTTTACTATTCGGCAAATACTATTTCAGCAATATTATTAGCATCAACTATTGGTTTTTATTTTTTTATTTATACGATCTGGCTTAAAAGAAAAACTCCACAGAATATTGTCATTGGAGGTGCCGCCGGAGCTTTACCCCCAGTTATTGGATGGACGATAGCTACAGGAACAATAACAATCGAACCAATAATACTTTTCTTAATTATTTTTGTTTGGACACCTTCTCATTTCTGGGCATTGAGTTTATATAAATCAGGAGATTATAAGAAAGCTAAGATACCAATGTTACCAGTTATTGCTGGAACAAAAACTACAAAAACGAATATATTGGTTTACTCATTTGCTATGCTTCCAGTTGTAATAGCTCCATATTATTTTGAGTTTGCGAGTTTATTATACTTAGTTACAGCTTTAGTTATGACAATATATTATAATTATTTATGCTTAGAGTTGTTTAAAGCAAAAGTTATAAAATTCTCAAATAAAATTGCAAGAAAAGTATTTATCTACTCAATCTTTTATCTATTTTTTGTTTATCTAATTTTACTTATTGATAATGCCAGGAGCCTTTTTTAATGAGTAAAAAAAAGAAAAACATAATAACTGCAGTGCTATTAGTATTATTTATGATCTTTTTATTTGCACTTACCTTTTACAATATTGGAATTTATAATAGAGAAATTTAATGACCATTAACAAAAAAAATTTGACTCCAGTAGCCTTAGTTTCAATATTTCTTTTAATGTTGGCTTTATCTTTTGCAGCAGTGCCCTTGTATGATTTGTTCTGTAGGGTTACTGGCTTTGGCGGGACTACACAAAATGCGTCAGAGAAAGAAATTCCAAAAATAATAGTAAATCAAAATTATAAAATGAGGTTTGATACAAATGTTCATAGTACCTCTGACTGGAAATTTTATCCTGAAAAAAATACTCTAGATTTAAAACCAGGCCAAGTTCACACAGTAAAATTTAATGTGGAAAACCCAAGTGGCCAAACTTCATCAGGCTCAGCTTCATTCAATGTTTCACCTTCTTCTTTTGGTAAGTATTTAAATAAGATTGGTTGTTTTTGTTTCGAAAAACAAACCTTGAAGCCTAATGAGAAACAAGAATTTGTTTTAACATTTTTCTTGGATCCCAAAGTGGTTGATGATAATAAAACTAAGAATATTTCTGATGTAACACTATCTTTTACGTTTTTTGCATCTGAATTTTATGAAAAGGGAAAAATTTAATGTCGGCTGAAAAAAAGAAACACGATTTTCATCTAGTAGATCCGAGCCCTTGGCCGATATATGTGTCTTTTGCAACATTAGTATTAGCAGTGGGTGCAGTTTATTATTTTCATTCTAAGGCTCTTTGGCTTTTATTAGTTGGTTTTGCTTTAGTTGTTTACGGAGCCTTTATGTGGTGGAGAGATGTTATTGAGGAAGCAGAGCACCAAGGTCATCATACTCCTGTAGTACAAATAGGTCATCGATATGGAATGACACTATTTATTGCATCAGAAGTTATGTTTTTTGTTGCATGGTTTTGGGCTTATTTTAATGCAAGTTTATTTCCAACCGAGTCTATTGGAGGAACCTGGCCTCCACCTGATATAAAAACATTTGATCCTTGGGATATACCTTTAATCAATACTCTTATTTTATTATTATCTGGAACAACAGTAACTTGGGCTCACCATGCAATGTTAGAGAATGACAGAAAAGGATTGGTGAATGGATTGATAGCAACTGTTTTTTTAGGATTTATATTTTCATGCTTTCAAGCCTACGAATATCATCATGCCACTTTTACTCTAGATGGAAATATTTATGGTTCCACATTTTATATGGCTACAGGCTTTCATGGCTTTCATGTGATCGTTGGAACAATCTTCTTAGCAGTGTGTTTATTTAGATCGATGAAAGGTCATTCAACACCAACTCATCATTTTGGTTTTGAAGCAGCTGCCTGGTATTGGCACTTTGTCGATGTAGTTTGGTTATTCCTTTTTGCTGCAATCTATATTTGGGGAAGTTAATCTCAAATTGAAAAAAGCATTATTATTTCAATTATTTGTTATTTTCTTCATAATATTATTTTGTGCACTAGGCACTTGGCAACTTTATAGACTTCAGTGGAAATTAGAATTAATTAGTGAAATAACTTTTGGATTAGACTCTCAACCAATAGAATACTCAAGTTCTATTAAAAAAAACTATCAAAGAATTAACGCTAAAGGAAAATTTGATTTCGATAAACAAATTTACCTTTATAGTTTGAATGAAAAAGGAAAACCAGGATATGATGTAGTAACACCATTTAGAACAAATAAAAATGAGAATGTCTTAGTTAATAGAGGGTGGATAAATAAAGAACTTAAAGGCAACGTTAAGATAAATATTAATACTTCAGCCGAACAAAAAATTGTTGGTCTTCTGAGAGAAATATATAAACCAAATATGTTTAAACCAGATAATGATATTAAAAATAATATTTGGTTTTCAATAAATTTAGAAGATCTGAAAGAGGCTACAGGAGAACAATTTAACGAGTTTGTAATTTTTTTGGAAGATAACCAAATTAAGTCACCAATTCCTAAAAAGATCAGCATTGATGTGCCAAATAATCACCTTAAATATGCTATAACATGGTATGCAATATCAATCTCGATAATTTTTTATTACTTGTATTTTAGACGAAAAAAATGAATTATTTTAGTACTAGGGATAAATCTTTAAAATTTAGTTTTAAAGATATTTTCTTAAGAGGACTTGCTCCAGGCGGAGGGTTATTTTTACCTGCTGAAGTAAAGAAGTATAATCAAGAAGAACTTAATCATTTAAGTCAATTAAATTATAATGAACTTGCAACAGAAATTATCTTTAATTTCTGTTCAGGAGAAATTAAAAAGGAAGAACTTAGCTCACTAATACAAAAATCTTACAGGAGTTTTAGAGATAAAGAGGTAGTTAATTTAAAAAAGATTGGAGAGATTGATCTTCTTGAGCTTTATCATGGGCCCACTCTAGCTTTTAAAGATATTGCAATGCAGGTAATTGGTAATTTGTATGACTACTTAGAAGTCGCTAAAGATAAAACTGTAAATGTCGTAGTAGCTACATCAGGAGATACTGGCTCAGCAGCTATTGCAGCATTAAGTAATAGAAAAAATATAAATCTTTTCGTTCTGCATCCGCATAATAAAATTTCTAATATTCAAAGAAAAATAATGACAACAATTGGTGGAGCTAATATTTATAATATTGCTATTGAGGGTTCATTTGACGATTGTCAAAAAATTGTAAAAGAGCTTTTTAATGAAGATAGTTTTAGGGCAAAAATAAATATGTCTGGGGTTAATTCTATCAATTGGGCAAGAATTGTTTGTCAAATTGTTTATTATTTTTATTCTTTTTTTAAATTAAAAAAAAAAAATATTAGCTTTTCTGTACCAACCGGTAATTTTGGAGATATCTATGCTGGGTACGTGGCAAAAAAAATGGGTTTACCAATTAATAAACTTATAGTTGCTACAAATAAAAATGATATTTTGCAAAGAGTTATTAATACAGGTGAATATAAACCAGATACAGTGAAATCAACTATCACACCAAGTATGGATATACAAGTCGCCAGTAATTTTGAGAGACTGCTTTATTATATTTTAGATGAAAGTGATAGTAAGGTAGAGTCATTAATGAATGATCTTTCATCAAAAAGTTTATTTAATTTAGAAAATAAAAATCTTTTAGCTAAAAAAAGAGCAAGAAATTTCTTAGTTTTTATCCTTTACCTTAATGCGTTTGGTATATTCTTATTATTAAATAGTTTTACGGCTCATTTGTTAAATTTTATAGTAAATCCAGAATTTAGTTACCCTGTTTAATTAATCTAAATAACAGATTAAGAGATTTTTTTACTGTTTGTCTTTGAATGTAAGCTCTACCTTTATTCTTAAAATTACATTTATTAACAATAACCTTTTTTCCAACTCTTATTCCAATGTAAACTAAACCAACTGGTTTTTGTTTTGAGCCGCCCTTAGGACCAGCTATCCCTGTGATTGAAACACACACTTTAGAGTTACTAATATTACTTAGCTCATTTACCATAGCCAAACAACACTGAACACTTACAGCACCATATTTTTTAATTATTTTTTGAGGCACTTTTAAAATACTTGTTTTGGCTTGATTTGAGTAAGTAACTAATCCCATCGTAAATACTTTCGATGAGCCACTTACAGAGGTAATAGTACTAGACAGCATACCTCCTGTACATGACTCAGCAATCGCAAGTTTCATCTTTTTTCTTTTAATTAATGAAATTATCTTTTTATTTAAACTCATTAGAAAAATTTTGATTTAATTACCATAAAAATTATCAACGTAAGGACTACATATAAGCCAGCAACTACATCGTCTATTATTACTCCAAAACTATTTTTAAATTTTCTATCAAAAAAACTTACTGGAAAAGGTTTTTTAATATCAAAATATCTAAACAAAATAAAAATATATAAATAAAACAGAGCTGCCTCATAAGATTCTTTCGCGCTTCCATGAGCGATTTCATATAAATAAATTGGAACAGATTGTCCTATGAATTCATCTATAACAACTTCTTTAGGATCCTTGTTTTCATTATATTTTATATATTCAGACACAGCATAAAAAGAATAGATAAAAACTATTAGTAAAATAATCAAAATTACGATGTTAGGTAAATTAATTATATGAAATAAGCTGTATAGAAAAACAGTTGTTATAAGAGACGTTATTGTTCCAGGAGCAAATTTAAATGATCCAATTCCAAAACATGTTACAAATAAATAATTGAAAGTTTTAATCATATTTTATAACTGAGCATATAACTTCACAGGCTATTGCCTTTTCTTTACCTATCACACCAAGTTTTTCAGTAGTTTTCCCTTTAATATTTATTTGATCTTTTGAAATTTCACAAAGTTTAGCAATATTATTGATCATTTTATTTTTATAATTTTTGATTTTAGGTGTTTGAGTAATAATATTTATATCAATATTATTTATTAAATAACCTTTAAATTTAACTTGTTCTACTACTCTTTGAAGTAAAAATGTGGATCTTATGTTTTTAAATTTTTTATTTTTATCAGAAAACATTCGGCCAATATCACCCATTTGACAAGCACCTAAAATAGAATCAGTCACTGAATGAAGAACAGGGTCTCCGTCTGAATGACCTAGTGTCCCTACCTTTGATTTAATTCTTAAACCAGCTAAATAAAATTTTCTTTTTGCTACCAATCTGTGAACATCAAATCCTATTCCAACACTTTGTTTAGATTTATAAATGTTCTTAAGATTTTCAAAATCTGATTTGTCAGTAATTTTAAAATTGCTCTTTTCACCTTCAATAAATTTAACTTTATTTAGATCCATATATAAAGAAATATCGTCATCTTTATATTTGCCTGAATTAGTTTTATGTAGATGATATATTTCTTTTAAATTAAAAGCTTGAGGTGTTTGAGTTAAAAAAAGATTATTTCTTTTTTTTCCAACAATGTATTCTTCTTTACTAGAGTCTATTATTTGTTTTACTGCATCTTGAACTCTAATCTTTGGAACTACAGCTCTAGCATTTTTCATATTTTTTATAAGTGAATTAAATAATTTTGATGAGAAATTAGGTCTAGCTACGTCATGAATTAAAACTTTTGAAATTCCTTTTTGATTTTTTAAATACTTTAAGGCATTAAAAGTTGAATGTTGCCTGTTTTTTCCGCCAATTACTAATTTAACATTTTTAAGTTTAAGTGATTTGACTCGTTTGGAGTCTTTTTTGTTATAAACGATAATTATCTTTTTAATTTGTTTAAATTTACGTGCTTTATTAACGTTTATTTCAATTAATGATTTGCCCGCTATTTTTTGATATGGTTTGCCAATATTAGACCTAAATCTATGGCTATTACCTCCAGCAAGAATAATAAAACAATAACTCATAATATTAATTTATATTATATTTATAAAATATTTAATGCTTATTAATAATGTTTAAGATTATAAAAAATTTTAACTGGATAATAATATCTTCATTTCTATGTATTTTCTTAGGTATTATTACCTTTTTAACCTTTATTAATGAGGGATTTGTGCCCTTAACTGATAAAAATTTACAAACATTACTTATAATAGATATTTTTTTATTATTAGTTTTTTTTACTTTAATTTTTAGAAACTTTTATAGATTTTATTATACAGGAAAAAAAAATAAGAAAGGCGCTCAAACAAATTTAAAATATATTTCTGTCTTTTCTCTTTTTACAGTCATACCTTCTTTAGTTGTTGCAATCTTTTCATTATTTATTTTTAACTTTGGTATTCAAAAATATTTTGATAAACAAATTACCAAAGCAGTAAATAATTCTTTTGATGTAGCCAAAAATTACTTAGAGGAAAGTAAAGAAAATGTTTTATCTGATGTAATTTTAATGAGCGTTGGTTTAAATCGTTCTTCAGGTTTTTACTACTCAAATCCTAATAGATTTAAACAAATTATGAGATCAGAAAAAATTTTAAGGAGAATAGACGATGTATATTTAATTGATAGTTTGGGAAATATTCTTTTATCAGATGTAAGGGATATTACAGAAGAATTAGTTATTCCATCAGATGAAAATTATGATCAAGCATTAGAGGGTAAGCCAGTTTTTATTACCGATAGTCTAGAAAACAAAACTACAGTTATGACAAAACTAACAACTTTAGTTGATACTTATTTATATATTTCTAGAAATATTGATCCAGAAATTTTAAGATATCTCAACGAAACAGAACAAGCTGTAAGTTTTTACTATTCAGTTGAAAATAGTCAAACTGGTATCAAAGTAACTTTTGCAATAATATACATTATTGTGGTCACTTTATTGTTATTTTTATCTACCTCTATAGCCATTACTTTCGCCTCAAGATTAACTAAACCAATTATAAATTTAATTGGTGCTTCAGATTCGATAAGTAAGGGAGCTTTAGATGTTAAAGTACCAGATTTAGATACGGATGAAGAATTTAAACAACTTAATCAAAACTTTAATCAAATGATTGAGAGGTTAAAAGAGCAACAAGACAAACTTTTAATTAACGAAAGATACGAAGCTTGGGAGAGTGTTGCAAGGAAATTAGCACATGAAATTAAAAACCCACTTACACCAATTCAATTATCTATTGATAGCTTAAGAGAAAAATATAAAGAAAAATTATCTAATGATAATAAAGATTTTGAAAAGTATTTAGAAACAATCAATAGACAGATAAAAGATATTGAGAAGCTAGTAAATGAATTTTCTAATTTCGCCAGAATGCCAAGACCTATTCTGATAAAAATTGATGTAGCTCATATAATCAAAAAATCTTTAGACTTTATAAAACTAACATCAAAAAATTCTATTAATTTTATAAATAAATCAAAAAATACATTCATCAGTGGTGACGAAGATCAATTAAATAGAGTTTTTATTAATTTGATTAAAAATTCAGAAGAGTCTCTCTTAGATCAATCTCAAAAAGAGGCTAATTTTAAAGGAAATATTGACATAGAAATAGACGATAATAATGACTATATAGTCATTAGATTAACAGACAATGGCATAGGTATTACAGATTCTAAAAAAGCAATGACGCCTTACTTTACTACAAAAAAAACGGGAACTGGTTTAGGTTTACCAATTGTAACAAAAATTATAAATGAACATTCAGGTTTTTTTTCTATTAAAAATAAAAGAGATAGAAATGGCGTGATAGTTAAAATTTTATTACCAAAATATGCTTAAAGAAATTTTAGTAATTGACGATAATCCGGATATACGTTTTTTAATCTGTAATATTTTAGAAGAACAAAATTTTAAAGTTCGGTCAGCAGCTAATTATGATCAAGCAATATTAGAGATAGAAAAACGCTTACCAGATCTTGCAATAATAGATATTAAATTAGATAAACCTGATAAAGATGGAATAGATCTTTTAAAACTAGTTAATTTAAAAAATAAATTAACACCTGTAATAATGATTTCTGGTCACGCAACAGTTCAAATCGCAGTTGAAGCGATAAGACTAGGTGCTTATGAGTTTATTGAAAAGCCTTTTTCAAAGGAAAAAATTCTGAATTACGTAAAAAGAGGATTAGAGTCTGCTTCACTTAAAGAAGAAAAAAATATTATTGAAAACAAATTATTTCACTCTTTTGAACTCATTGGAAAAAGTCCATCTATATTAAAAATAAAAAAAATAATAGACAAGCTATCGACTTCCGAAAGTAGAGTGTTAGTTAATGGACCAACTGGCTCAGGAAAAGAACTTGTTGCTAGAAAAATTCATAAAAACTCATCAAGATCCAAAGAACCTTTTGTAATTATAAATGCAGCTTTGTTGAAAGAAAAAACTTATGAGAGAGAATTATTTGGAGAAGAGTTCGAGGACGGAAATATTTCTTTTGGAGCCTTGGAAAGAGCTAATAGAGGAACTTTATTAATTGATGAAGTATCTGAAATACCTTATGAAACCCAAGCTAATGTATTGCGTGTTTTAATAGATCAGAAGTTTAAGCGCTTGAATGGATCTAAAGATATTAATGTAAATATTAGACTTATATCTTCAACCTCAAAAGATCTTGGCAATTTAGTGAGAGAAAATAAATTTAGAGAAGACTTATATCATAGATTAAACGTTATGCCTGTAGAATTATCTCCATTATCTCTAAGAACAGAGGACATTCCGTTACTAGTAGATTATTTTAAAACTAAGCTTTCAGAGATAAATGGAGTCCAAAAACCAGATATTGATATAAAAAATGATAGTTTATACACTTATAACTGGCCTGGAAATGTAAGAGAATTAAGAAATCTAGTAGAGAGAATAACCATATTGTCATCTAACGAGAGCAAGCAAAAGATTAATCAAGTTATTGATGATATTTTAAACCCCTCATCCAAGTTAGAAGATAATAAAAATATTTTAGAACAATCATTTCAATCACCATTAAAAGAAGCAAGAGAAAATTTTGAAAAAGAATATTTAACTACCCAGTTAAAAAAACACCATGGAAATATATCAAAAACTGCAGATTTTATTGGTATGGAGCGATCTGCACTTCACAGAAAATTAAAATCTTTAGGAATTAAGGGAATAAATTAAACGATGAACATAATTATATGTGGAGCCGGAAAAGTAGGCTTTTCAATAAGTAAACAATTATCAGCTCAAGGACACTCAGTAACAGTTATAGATCAATCTTCTGAGGATATAAAAAAAATAAATGACACCCAAGATGTAAAAGGCATAGTAGGCAGGGCAAGCTTACCATCTGTATTAGAAAATGCAGGCGCTGAAAAAGCGGATATGATCATTGCTGTTACCAGAAATGATGAGACAAATATGATTGTTTGCCAATTAGCTAGTTCTTTATTTAATGTTTCTAAAAAAATTGCCAGAATTAGAACTAAGGATTTTTTGGAGGGTAAATGGGGAAAATTATATAATAAATCAAACATACCTATAGATGTAATTATATCGCCTGAGCTTGAAGTAGCTAAATCTCTTTATCGGAGGTTAGAAGCACCTGGTGCTTTAGACAATGTTCCATTTGGTAAAAATAAAGTGAAAATGTTAGAGATTTCTATCGAAAAAAATTGTCCAATAAAAAATATACCTTTGAAAAAATTAACTGAAAAATTTCCAGATTTTAAAGCAAATATATTAGGCGCTCTAAGAAAAGAAAAATTTATATACCTTAAAAAAGATGATCAAATGCTTGAAGATGATAATGTTTACGTAGTTGTAAGTAGCGAGCAACTAAATCCAATTCTTAAAGCATTCGGTCATGATGAAAAAATTGCAAAAAATGTTTTAATTATTGGAGGCGGAAATATTGGATTACAATTGGCTAAAATGTTAGAAGAAAATTTCGAAGATGTAAGAGTAAAAATTATTGAAATTAATAAACAAAGAGCAGAAGAAATTGCTAACGAGCTATCTTCTTCTATAGTGATAAATGGTGATGCATTAGATGAGGATATTCTTAAAGAGGCTAATCTTGAGGGATCAGAAACAGTATTAGCTTTAACGAACGATGATGAAAACAATATGATGGCCTGCGTACTTGCTGAAAAAACAGGTTTAAAAAAACGAACAATAGCAATTGTAAATAAGACTAATTATAATCTTTTACAGGATTCTTTGAACATTGATGATTTAGTAGATCCTCGAATGACTACAGTTTCAAGAATAATGGAACATGTTCATAGAGGGACTATTGGAACTGTTTATTCATTATTAGATGGCGAATATGAGTGTATTGAGGCGAAAATTTCTGAAAAATCAGATTTGATTAATAAAAAGATACGAGATGCTAATTTACCAGAAGATATAAGAATTGGTGCAATAATTAGAAAAGAAAAAGTTTTGATACCAAGATCAAATTTTATTTTTGAAAAAAATGACGTAGTAGTATTTCTTGCCAAAAGAGAAGAGTTAAAAGCTGTAGAAAGTATTTTTAGTGTAGGTACTATTTAAGTTTGATGAATTTCAAAAGTTTAAGTTTCTATTTAAGTTTATTTTGTTTTCCAATTAGTTTGTTAGCTTTTATAAATATACTATATGCATCATACTTTGATTACTTTCTAAGTATAGATACTTATTTCGCAGCGTTAATAACTTCATTGATATTAGGCTTGGTACTTTTATATTATGGGAAAAAATCAAAAAAAAATATTAATTTTGTTGAACAGTTAATATTGATAGTTTTTGCCTATTTTTTAACTGCATTACTAATATCCATACCATTCTACTTAAGCAATTATCAGGTTTCTTTTTTAAATTCTATTTTTGAGTCAATATCTGGTTTAACAGGAACAGGTTTTTCTATATTTAAAGATATAAAATATCTTGACCCAACACTTGTGCTTTGGAGATCTTCTTCTCAATGGATAGGAGGCTTATTTTTTTTATTTTTTTTAATAATAATTTTTTCAAATAGATCATTCAATTTTAAAATGACAAATCTAACATATGCTGGAGATAATAACTTTAATTCTGAAAATAATATAAAAGACAATTTATTAAGAATTTTTATAATTTACTCTGTTCTTAGCATTATTGTTCTAAGTTTGCTTAATTTATCAGGTATAAGACTATTTAATTCACTAAATATGAGCATGACATTAGTTTCAGGAGGTGGTTTTTTACCAACAGATAGTTTGAGCAAAATTATTTCTACAAATTTTCAAAAAACAATATTTATATTTTCATTAATAATATCTATGCTAAATTTTTACTTATTATTTAATTTATTCAATAGAAATATTTTAATCAAGGAACACAAAGAAGATCTTTATTTGATAATTTTATCATTTATATTCTGCCTACTGATATATTTCAATAATTATGATGGCTTGGATATAGTCATAAGTGTAATTAGCAGTTTATCAAATTCAGGGTTAACTCTTATGAAGTCAGATAATAATTTAAGTTTATATTTTTTATTAATTACATTAGTAGGTGGATCATTAATATCAAATTCTTCTGGTATTAAACTAACAAGATTTTATATTTTATTAAAAATTACCTCTTTAGAAATAATTAAGCTTGTTAGCCCTAACAGTATTATAAATAAAACTATTTTTAATACAGATAAAAAAATTTCAGAAGATAATATAAAAATATCTTTTTTAATATTTATATCTTTTTTTTTAAGCCTCTTTATTTTATCTAGTTTGTTGGTAGTTGATAATATTGGGTTTGAAAAATCTTTTAAATTGTCAATATTAACTTTAACTAATACCGTAAACTCTGAAATATTTAATATGCACAATTTAAATTTTTCTAGCCTATTAACATCGTCAAAAATAAGTTTAATTTTATTTATGATAATTGGAAAAATTGAGCTAATATCAATTTTTATAATTTTCAAAAAAATATTATTAAAGGATTGATGTCAAAAATTGTTATTATCGGCGCAGGTGCTATGGGTTCAGCTTTTGCTTTACCATGTTTGGATAATAATCACGATATAAATATTATAGGAACTCATTTAGAAAATGAGTTTATCGATCAATTAAAAAAAAATGATAATTTACACCCAGCATTAAATACTAAGATTCCACAAGAAATTAAAATATTCAAATTTGAAAAATTTGATGAACTCTTGGATTCGAAAACTGATTTAATTGTTTTTGGTGTTAGTTCAAAAGGAATAGAGTGGGCAGCAGATCAACTTAGCAGACTTTACAAAAACAGAGAAATTCCAAACTTATTAATGCTAACAAAAGGTTTGAGCATTTATAATAATCAATATGAATTATTAGTTGATAAACTTAAAAGATTATTAGCCGAGAGAGAAATTAAAAAAGTAGATATTTCAGCTGTTGGAGGACCTTGTTTAGCATCAGGATTAGCTAATAGAGTTCATAGTAGTGTTGTAATCGCAAATAAGAACGCTCATACTGCAAAAAAAATAGCAGATATGTTAAACACAAATTATTATCATACTTCTTACTCAGATGATCTAAATGGAGTCGAGGTATCAGCTGCTATTAAAAATATTTTTTCAATGGCTGTAGGTGCTGCAAAGGGATTGTGTAGCAGTAATGCTACCACAGAAGTAAGAGAAAAAAATTATTTAAATACAGCTTCAGCATTAATTAAACAATCAATTTATGAAATGGAAATATTTGTTTCACATTTGAATGGGAAAAAAGAAACAGTGAAAGGTTTAGCAGGATTGGGTGATTTATATGTAAGTTCAGGAGGAGGTAGAAATGCTAAGATGGGGGCTTATATCGGCGAAGGATTAACTTTTTCTGAAGCAAAAAAAACAAAGATGGAAAAAGTTACTGTTGAGGGGGCCGATCTTGCAAAAGAAATTGCAAAAAAAATAAATGAAGATTTTGATGAAGAAAAATTACCATTAATGTTAGGAATGATTAATGCTATTGTTGAAGATAAAAAACTTGAATTAAAGTGGGACGCCTTTAGATGAGAAAATTTATTATTTCAATAGACGCAGGCACAACATCAAATAGATCGATTTTATTTGATCTAAAAGGAAAGCCAATTTTTTCTTCACAAAAAGAGTTTACTCAATATTTCCCTAAAAGTGGTTGGGTAGAGCATAATCCTGATGAAATTTGGAGAACAACTATTAAAACATTAAAAGATGTTATTCAAAAAGCAAAAAAATTGAAAGGAAGAATTTTAAGTATAGGAATCACAAATCAAAGAGAGACGACAGTTTTATGGGATAAGAAAACGGGTAAGCCTGTATATAGAGCAATCGTTTGGCAGGACAGAAGACAAGAGGAATTTTGTAAAAAATTAAGAAAACAAAATAAAGATACAATGATTTTCAATAAAACAGGACTTTTAATCGATTCTTATTTTTCTGGGACTAAAATTAAATGGATTTTAGATAACATTCCAAAAGCAAGACAGTTAATGAGTAAAAAACAACTATTATTTGGAACTATTGATAGCTTCTTAATATGGAGACTTACAAAAGGTAAAGTTCATGCAACAGATGCTACTAATGCAAGTAGAACAATGATTTATAATATTAGTTCAAATAAATGGGATGATACAATTCTAAATTTACTAAAGATCAAAAAACATATTTTACCTGAGGTGAAAGATTGTTCAGATGATTACGGACAAACTCATTCATCTATTACAGGAAAATCAATACCTATAAACGGAGTAGTGGGAGACCAACAATCAGCAACGATAGGTCAATGTTGCTTTGAACCAGGATCTTTAAAAAGCACGTATGGAACTGGAGCATTTGTTTTATTAAATACAGGTTTTAAAAAAATTTATTCAAAAAATAGATTGCTAACTACAATCGCTTACAGAATTAATGGGAAAACAACATACGCAATGGAAGGCTCAATCTTTATCGCTGGAGCAGGAGTTCAATGGTTAAGAGATAGAATGAAGTTTTTTAAGAAAGCACCCGAAACAGAAAAAATAGTAAAGTCACTAAATAATAATAATGATATTTATTTAGTTCCCGCTTTTACAGGATTAGGAGCACCGTACTGGGATGCCAATGCCAGAGGTGTCTTAAGTGGCATAACAAGGGATACAAGCCCTAAAGAAATAATTAGAGCTACTATAGAAGCAGTAGCCTATCAAACATTTGATCTCTTCGAAGCCATGAAACATGATGGTCTTAGACCTAAAATAGTAAAAGTAGATGGTGGCATGGTTATGAATAATTGGTTCTCTCAATTTTTGTCAGACATTGTAAATGTAAAAGTATTAAGACCTAAAGTTCAAGAGACTACAGCATTAGGTGCAGCTTTTATGGCTGGTTTACAAATCGGTGTATATAAATCATTAAAAGATATTTCAAAAAATTGGCATTTAGATAAAAGGTTTTCTCCAAAAATGAAAAATAAATCTAGATCAATGTTAATTAAGGGTTGGGAAAAAGCAGTCAAGCGTGCTTTAATAAATTAATACACTTTTAAGTTGTAATTATTTAATTTTACTGTCTGTACATTACAGTCGATTTTTGGTTCAATATTAAATCATTAAAAACAACAATGGGGGAAATACAAAATGTTTAAAACATTAAAAACTTTCTTAGCTATTGCTGTATCATTTTCAATCGTAACTATTTCTAACGCATTTGCAGACGGTCATATGGCTGCAATTAAGAAATGGTCTAATGGAGAATTTAGTCTTTCAACGCTTTCTGCTAAAGAAAGAGAGAAAGAACTAGAGTGGTTCCACAATGCCGCGAAGCCTTTCAAAGGAATGTCTATCAAAGTATTGTCTGAAACTATTCCAACGCACGAGTATGAGTCAAAAGTTTTAACAAAAGCTTTTGAAGAGATTACTGGGATTAAAGTTAATCACCAGTTACTTGGTGAAGGTGACGTAGTAATGGCTGTTCAAACACAGATGCAAACTAACGTAAGTATTTACGACGCTTACATCAATGACTCAGATTTGATTGGTACTCACGCTAGAATGCAACAAGCTGTTAACTTAACGAAATGGATGGCTGGAGAAGGTAAAGACGTTACTTTACCAACTTTAGACTTAGATGATTTCATTGGTAAACAGTTTACTACAGGTCCAGATGGCGACTTATACCAAATGCCTGACCAACAATTTGCTAATCTTTATTGGTTTAGAAAAGATTGGTTTGACAGACCTGAAATTAAAAAAGGGTTTAAAAAGAAATACGGCTACGATTTAGGCGTACCTCTAAATTGGTCTGCTTATGAAGATATCGCTAAATATTTCTC
>CACAWM010000013.1 GCA_902536205.1 uncultured Pelagibacteraceae bacterium
TGGTGCAAAGAAATCTCTATTTGGAACAAACCCTATTTGTTTTGGTGTTCCTACAGGAAAAGTTCCTTTTATTTATGATGCCTCAACATCAATTATAAATAGAGGAACTATACGAAGAGCTGAAAAGTTAGGTTTAAAAATTCCATACGGTGTTGCTCTTAACACAAAAGGTAAAATTACTACTAACGCTAAAGAGGCTCTGAAGGGCACTCAATTACCCATTGCAAGTTTTAAAGGATCTGGTTTAGCTTGGATGGTTGATATTCTAAGTGGTGTTTTCACAGGTAGTAGCCATGGAGGAAAAACAAAAGATCCTTTTGATGATTTTTCAGGACCCCAAAATATTGGTCATTTATTTATTACTATTAATCCAAAAATTTTTATCGGAAATAGGTTCGTTAAAGAAATGCAAAAAAATGTAAAGCTAGTCAAAAAACTTCCAAAAGCAAAAGGATTTTCAAGTATTTTGTATCCAGGAGAGAGAAAAAATAAGACGTATAAAAAGAATTTAAATAAAGATATATCTATTCCTAAAAAAATTTTAAAAGAAATGGATGAATTAAATGCTAAGTAATAAAGATATTATTTGTCCTGAGAATTTGCTTAAATTAGCTAAAACTAAAGGACCGGCAAAAGCCGTAATAGTTAATGCGGTAAAGCCAGTATCAATAGAGTCAACAAAACAAGCTGTAGACGCAAATTTAATCATACCAGTTTTCATTGGAGACAAATCAATCATTGAGAAAAATGCTAAACAATTAAACTGGGATATATCTAAATATGAATTAATTCATGAACCAGATGAAAATAGTACTGCACCAATCGCAGCAAAACTTGCAAGTGAAGATAAAATTAAAATTATTGTTAAAGGACATATTCATACAGACGTACTTATGAAAGCAGTTTTAAAAAGAGATTTGAATTTAATAGGAAAAAAAAGACTAAGTCATATTTGGCATATGACTTTAGAAAAAAATGATAAACCATTTATCATTACTGATGGTGCATTAAATGTGTTGCCCAAATTAGAAACCAAAATGTATATATTAAAAAATGCAATAGATTTTGCGAGTAGAATAGGAATTGAAAAACCTAAAATTTCAATATTATCAGCAACTGAGGAAGTTTTAGATAGTGTGCCGAGCTCGCAAGATGCATACGAGCTTACCAAAAAAGCTAAAGATGAAGGCTTAAATGCAGATGTATTTGGTCCGATGGCTTTTGATAATTCTGTTTCTGAAAAAGCTGCTCAAATAAAAGGGATAAAAAATGCGGTCGCTGGTAAAACTGATATTCTATTAGTTCCTAACGTAGAAACTGGAAATGCTTTAGTAAAAATGATGATCTTTTTTATGGGAGCTTGTGCAGCTGGTGTAGTAGTTGGTGGAAAAGTCCCTGTGGTAATAACTAGTAGAGCCGATGACACTCAAGCAAGACTTGCTTCTATGGCTGCTGCTGTTGTTGCGCTTTAATGAAAAAACTTAAAAACTGGGATAATAAAACCTGGTTATCATCTAAATCGTATATTGCTCAATTTAATAAATTTCTAAAAACAAAAATTAATTTTAATAAAAATTCAAAAATATTAGATATTGGATGCGGAAGAGCAAATATTATTTCTGCCCTTCAAAAAAAATATAAATTTAAAAATAAACCCTCAGGAATAGACATTGTTGCAAATAAGGATGTTAAAAGGAATATCGTATTTAAGAAAATTGAAGCTTTAAAATATCTAAAGAAACAAAAAAAATATGATCTAATCTTAATCAAACAAACTATTCATTTTTTTACAAAAACAAAGTTAAACCGCCTTCTTAACCTTTCTAAAAAAAGTTTAAATCCCAAAGGAAAAATATTAATTTTTTCGCTTAAAACAAAAAATAACAGGATACCTTGTTTTAAAAAAATGAGAAAAAATCTAGAAAAAAGTTTAAAAAGAGATGAAGTTTTATTTAAAATAATCAAAAAAAACTTAAAAGAAATAAGCTACACGAACTTTAACTTTAAAGTAAGTATCTCTAAACAAAAATACGTTAGAATGATTAGAGAGAGATACATTTCATGCTTATTAAGTATGAGTAATGAAGAAATTAAATTTGGTATCAGTGAAATAAAATCTAAATATAAAAATCAAATAAAATTCACTGATACCTTAAAATGTATTAGCTACAGAAAATAATTATTTTCCTGGCTCTTTGTATGATGATGCCATTTTCTGAGCAGTTTTAGCTATCTCATTAAGATCTACATCTTCTAAAATTGTAAAATCTGAAACAGCACCGCTAGAAACAGCGACCATCGCAGCTGCAGCAGCTTGTTCAAAAGTTCCCTCGATCACTGCCATAAAATCATATTTCCCTCTTAGGCCTGAGTATTGAGTTACTTTAGCTCCTACAGAAGCAGCAAGTGCAGATGTAGCAGCTTTTCTGTCTGTAGACGGATTGCTTACAAACCCCCCAAGACCTTTAGCTGTGTAACATCCTAATGTATAAAATTTTGCCATTATTACCTCCTTTTTTATTTATTGACCTGGAGCCTTATAAGACATTTTCGAAGCTTTTGTTGTAGCCTTACCAAAATCTATAGCTTCAAGTGCTGATAAGTTTTTTACAGCTCCAGTCGACTCCACCACTAATTTAACAGCAGCAAAATCATCAAAACTTGGAAGATCTGCAACTACACAAAAATCGTATGATCCTCTTACGATATCCATAGTGTGTAATTTGCCACCCACACCTTGAACAAGTTTTTCAACCACTGCTTTTCTGTCACTGTTTGGGTCTTTTAAAAAACCTTGAAAGGCTTTCTCGGTATAGTTTCCCATAATGTACATCTTTGCCATATTATTTCTCCTTTCCTATTTCTCGATTACAACTGTACCAGAATGAGGATCAGTTACTCCTAAATCTGATGACAGTTCTTCTAAAGTGTGCCGAAGTGAGTCCAAAAATTCAATCATTTTTGGTCTCGCTTTAGCAATGTCATCTTCAGAATTCCATTCACCAATCATAAAAAATTCATTTGGTTTAGTTTCAACGTACTTTGCTGAAATCTGCCCATCGAACTTTGGCCGCTCATCAATTTTTTTTAAATATTCTTCTCTGCTTGATGATTTTACTTTACATCTAACAATATTCATAAACTTTGCCATATACCTCCTTAAACGTAAATTTTACCAGCTAAACCGTAACAAAGAATAGCACTGATAATGACAAGAACTAGTGGAGCGTAAATTCCATCATTTCTAGTTTTTTTTGTTAAACCTGTTTTATCAATTTTTAATGTGTAAAAATTTACAATCAATATTGAAACATTCATTATAAAGACTAAGTTAAAGAAGGCCCAAGTAGCCTCTACACCGCCTGATCTAATAAAAGCGATATATATTGCCATTAGAACAGTAGCAACCATGAATGAACCTGCAAATCTTGTAATTAAAGTCGCAGTTTTATCTACCCCTCTACCCTTCAGAAATTTTTTTGTATCAAAAACTAATTGGTAAGCGTAACTACCAACTATAATAAAATGTGCTAAGTAAATTATTAAATAAAATGCGTTTCCAAATTTATCGATCATAAATATCCTATGCGTTATAGTCCATGACCTGATCTGTACACTCAACAAACTTATGTGGAGTAAAAAAATCATTCATTTGACCTAGTTGATTAATAATTGCTTGCTCGTCTTTTCCTTTCCACCAACAGTACATTTCCATTGTATCTCCCGGTGTATTCCAAGTCATTTGACAAGCAGCATTGTCACTTTTCATGCTCTTAACAATATCTTCCATTTTCATAGAAGCCACTGTATCTGTAAATTTTTTTTTCATTTCGGCAGACTTAAAAGTATGCGTTACCATATAGTTTTTCATTTTTCCTCCTTTTATAGGTTTATTTTTGATAGTTCATATAATTGAGCACTATCTACACATTCAGCATAAATTGCTTTAGCTGAAGTATTATTCCCTGTTACAAACTCTTTCATCCCAGCTTCGTTATGAACATTGACTTTAAATAACATTCCACTTTTATCTGGCATCATAGCCCCAACGGTTTTTTCCGGGTATGCAACACTTTTTCTAACACTCATACCTTCATCTGATTGCATCCATTTCGTGAAAGTTTCTAATTTACCTTCTTTAAATTTAAGATGTACCAACATTTCTTTTTCCATTTTTTTACTTTTATTTAAACACCTCTAATTATTATTCCATTAGCAACTGAGTTTGCTAATCGAATTGGTTTTACTGGTTTGTATTCCTCAGATTCATACCACTCCAAAGCTTTCTCATAAGTAGGAAATTTAATTACTACTGTTCTGGGATATTTCCACTCACCATCTATAACTTTGTACTCTCCGGCACGTACAAGGTATTCTCCTCCAAATTTTTGAACTGTAGTCACTACTTTACCAACATATTCTTTGTAAGCTTCAGGATTTTTTACATCTATATTAGCTATTACGTATCCACTCATATTTAACCTGCGTAAATCGTTCTAGATAATTTTTCTATTTTTTCCTCTGAACCTTTAATTTGCTTATGAATAAATTTATTACACTCTCTATTTTTAACTTTATCAAAAGGCTTTCCATAAACTTTGTCCACATAAACATTCATGCCTTTATTGATCTCATCATCCTTAACACCTTCGGATATGAGGTATTCTCTTATTACCTTTACTGAAGCCAAAGCTAACTCCATGTTTTTAACTTCTATAGTCTCAGCTGGTAAAACAGCAGTCGCGCTGTAGTGACCTAAACACTCTATTGTTTTTTCTTTTTGAGCTTTTGTTATGTGCCCTGCAGCTAAGGCCGAGCTCACGTATAAAAAAACTGCAATAATTAAAAAGTTTTTTTTCATAATAGTTTTAATTTCTCAAATAATAATTTATTTTAATTGTGTTAAAAGTAGATTGCAGGTATGCATAATGTCTACAACCTTGAGGTTAAAAATTAATGAAAATCATTGATTGCACGTCTTTTTACAATGAACACATGATGTACGAAGTAAGATTAAATGTTCTAAAAGATAAAGTAGATAAATTTATTGTTACAGAATCTACATTTTCTCATAGCGGTAAAAAGAAAAAGTTAAATTTTGATATTAATAATTATCCAAAATTTAAAGATAAAATTAAATATATTGTAATAGATAAAGAGCCTGAAGGAATAGTTGAAGAAAATAATAATCCAACTTTACAAAGAGCAAATAGCTTAAAAAGGATTGAGTTGTCTTACGATGAACATTTGAATGCTATCAAAGATGCAGATGATGATGATTTTATAATGTTAAGTGATAATGATGAAATCCCAAATTTAGACTCTGAGGATTTTAAGAAAAACAAAAATGATATCGTGATATTCAATCAACTATTTTTTTATTTTAAGTTTAATTTACTTTATGACAAAATGCTTTGGCCAGGTACTAAAGGTTGCAGAAAAAAGAATTTAATATCCTTTTCTTGGCTTCGTAATGTTAAGTTTAAAAAATATCCTTTTTGGAGAATAGACACATATTTTTCAAAAACTAAATATTCAAATTTAAATATTATTAGAAATGGTGGATGGCATTTTACAAATTTAAAAAGTCCTGAAGATATGTTCGAAAAATTTATGAATTTTGGCCATCACGATGAATTTAGATTGAGTGGGATAACTATTGAAAAAATTAAAGATAAAATTTTTAAAAGAGAGATGTTCTACGATCATTTTGCAGATAAAAGTTCAACAAATAAATGGGAAAGTGACTATAAATTACAAAAAATTGATTTAAGTCTTTTGCCTAAATATTTAATTAAAAATAGAAATAAATACAAAGATTGGTTTGATCTTAAGGAATAAGAATAATTTTAGGAGCTACACATGTGCCATTATGGATTTCTTGAAATGCATCTGATCCTTTTTTAAGATCTCGATATTCTATCCACCCTAAATCACCTAATTTTTTGTCTTTTAGAATTACTAAACTATTTTTAAAGTCATCATTAGTGTAACAATAAGTTCCAACTAACGTTACTTCTTGGATTGTGAGTTTTTTAAAATTAAAAGTTCCGGAAGGCTGAGTTAAACCTATATGAACAATGGTTCCTCCAGGCGCTATTGCATTAATCGCTTGATGTCTAGTGATTTCTAATCCCACAGACTCTAATATTAAGTCGAAATGATTTTCTTTTATAGATTTATCATCCGGTGTAACAAAACTTGCTTTTAGATATTTTCTACATTCATCCAATCTTTTTTTATTAGGATCAGACATAATAATATTGCTAGAATTTTTTTCTTTGTTTAAAACCAAACCACAAAGTAGACCTATAGCCCCTGCACCTTGAATTAAAATCCTACACTTTGATAAAGGTTTTTTTAAATTTGCCTCAGCTAATAAAACTGCATGCAAGGCAACAGCTGTTGGTTCAGCCAATGCTGCTTCTTTCATTGTTCTTTGCGGGCATAGATGCTCTCTTTTGTTTTTGCAATAATCACAGTTCTCACAACTAATAAGTGGATTAATTACGACTTCTTTATTTTTAAATTTTCCATCCAAACTTGTTCCGCTAAACTCGTGACCTAATATTAGTGGTGGAATTCTTCTTTCGTCTTTACCGTGATAGGCGTGCATATCTGAACCACATATACCTGATGCGTAAACTTTTACTAATGCCTCGCCAGGTTTTTTAGTGGGATTTTTTTCTTCTCTGTAAACTATTTTTTCTGTACCAGTATAAACTAAAGCATGCATTAATTAGAAAAACCGTATTTTCTTAATCTCACATCTCCCGTTCTAGCGTGAGCTTCCATTCCTTCATATCTTGAAAGTCTAGCAGCAGCTGCTCCTACTTCCTTAGTCGACTCTTTTGTCATTCTTTGAAAGCTTAATGTCTTTATAAATTTACCGACAAATAAACCACCTGTATATTTTCCTGCACCTTTTGTTGGTAATATATGATTTGTACCTGAACATTTATCACCGTAAGCAACTGTAGTTTCTTCACCAATGAATAATGATCCATAATTTTTAAGTCTTTTATGAAACCAATCTAAATTTTTTGTTTGAACTTCTAAATGTTCTGGAGCGTATTCATCACTTATCTGAACCATTTCTTCATCAGTGTCACATAGAATAACTTCTCCGTAATCTTTCCATGCAGCTTCAGCGCTTTTTCTTGGTAATTCAGGAAGTTCTTTAATTAATTCTGGAACTCTTTTTAAAACTTTATCTGCTAAATCTTTACTTGTTGTGTAAAGCCAAGCTGGTGAATTGTAACCATGCTCTGCTTGCCCGACTAAATCAACTGCAACAATTTCAGGATCTGCATTTTCATCAGCTATTATTGCTATTTCTGTTGGTCCAGCAAACAAATCAATTCCAACCCTTCCAAATAAAATTCTTTTAGCCTCCGCAACAAATTGATTACCAGGACCTACTAACATATCAGCTGGGGCATTTTTAAATAATCCATAAGTCATTGCAGCTATAGCTGGAATACCTCCTAAATTCATTATCACATCTGCTCCGCATAAATTTGCTGTATATATTATTGTTGGATGAGCCCCAACATCTGGTTTTGGAGGACTACATGCAATAATGTTCTTAACACCTGCTACTTTTGCTGTCGTAACACTCATAACAGCTGAAGCAATGTGGGCAAATCTTCCTCCCGGGATATAACAGCCTGCAGTATTAACTGGTACAAGTTTTTGTCCCGCATATAAACCTTTAGACAATTCTATTTCAAAATCATTACCGTAATTTTTTAATTGTGCCTCTGCAAATTTTCTTACTCTATCATGGGCAAATTTTACATCGTCTTTAGTTTTTTGATCTATGGATTTATTTATTTCCTCAATTCTTTCTTTCGAGATAATTATATCTCCCTCATATTTATCAAATTTTTTTGTTAGCTCTTTGCACCCTGCTTCTTTAGATGTTTCTAAATCTTTTAGAAGTGTCTGAACAATTTCTCTAGTTTTTGCATCATCTGTGGATGCTGTTTTAGGTGCTTTTTTTAAATATTTAATTGCCATATAAAAGTGTCGGTAACCACAATGCAATTTGTGGAAATATAACTATTAATATTAATCCAATTAATTGTAAAACCATAAATTGCATCATTCCAAGATATATATCCTTTAAATCCCATTCAGGCACAACACCTTTTAAAAAATAAGCTGATAAAGCAACGGGCGGCGAGAGCCAACAGGTCTGAAGGTTGACGGCAACAAGAATAGCAAACCAAGTTAGGTTAAAACCAAGAGCTTCAACTAATGGTAAAATAATCGGAATAATAATCATAACTATAGGTACCCATTCTAAAGGCCAACCAAGCAAGAAAATCATCGCCATGATCATTGCTAAAATTAAATACTTATTCATCTCTAGCCCAAGTAAAAATTCAGTTAACAAAGTTGGTGTACCTAGTCTAGCAAACACGGCTCCAAAGAAGTTTGAAGCAGCTACTAGAACCATTATAAGAGCTGTTATTTCCAAAGTTTTAACAAGAGCCTCTTGTAATTTAGGAAGAGTTAATTTTTTGTAAGCGAGTGATAATAAAAGTGCACCCATCGCTCCACAACCTGCAGCCTCTGTAGGTGTTGCAAAACCTAATAATATACTTCCAAGTGCAGCAAAAACTAATGCAGCTGGAGGAACTAATCCTAAAAGAAATTCAATCCAAACAGTTTTCATACTAGTTGGTCTCATTTCTTCTGGTAATGGTGGACCTAATTTTGGATCCAACATACATCTAATTGTTGTGTATGCAGCAAACAAAGAAGCTAAAAGTATACCTGGTAATATTGCGGCTGCAAATAAATCTATAACAGGAATTTCCATAATTGGCCCCATAACTACAAGCATAATGCTTGGTGGTATTAAAATTCCTAAAGTACCACCTGCCGTAATTGTTCCAGCAGCAAGTTGAACATTATAACTAGATCTATTCATAGATTTAGCAGCCATAATTCCTAAAATCGTTACTGAAGCTCCAACTATTCCTGTCGCTGCAGCAAAAATCACAGAAACAAATAAAACAGCATAATAAAGTGATCCTCTAACTCTAGCTAACATAAGTTGGAATGATGAGAACAACCTTTCCATTAAACCAGCTTGCTCCATCATAATTCCCATGAATACGAAGAGCGGTACGGCGGCCAGAGTTTGTTCGGTCATGACCATCGAAAATTGTAAGGTCATCAAATAGAAAACTAGTTTACCAAATCCTAGATATCCAAATACAAAACCTAAAAAAATTAATGTAAAAGATATTGGAAATCCAACGAAGATAGCAAAAAGCATTACTCCAACTAAAATAACGCCTAATAATGCTGGATCAATTAATTCTGCTATCATTTTTTTTCTTCTCCAGGCCACTCACCTTTTTTAGCAGCCCAATAGCTTTTAAGTAATTCTGATACGCCTTGAATTAAAAGAAATATTATTCCTATCAATAAACATGATTTTATAGGCCACATAAATGGCATCCAAGTTGTATCCATTCCCCTTTCGCCTCTACGAATCGACTCTTCGACATATCCTATAGTCATGTAAAGAAAGACTGTTAGTCCGGGAAAATAAAATAAAATATATAACCAAAAATCTACGAGACCTTGATTTTTAGTTTTGAAATTTCTGTATAAAAAATCTGCTCTTATGTGAACTCCTTTGGATAGAGCATACCCTGCTCCTAACATAAATAGAGCCCCATATAAAAATCTACTCATATCGTAAGCCCAAATTGTTGGAGCTAAAAATAATTTTCTCATTATAACTTCATAAGTCATTGCTAAAATTAAAGGCACAAGGATCCAACAAACTATATTACCTACACGTTTACTGAATCTATCTATTGAAGTTATAGTATTTGCCATCCAAGCTGGCATATCAGCTGGCATTTTACCTGAACCGCCGCGCCTCTCGGCAATCATTTCATCTGAAATGTCAATATTTGGTGGCTTATCATTCATAATCTAGTCCTAAAAAATTAGAGCGGACTGTTAAGTCCGCTCTAAAATATTTTTAAAGTTTTTGCTTATTACTTTAATGTCGCCGCGTGAGCCATCCCTAGCTTAGCGTTTGACATTTGAGCACCGCTCCAGAATGGTACAGCAATGTCAGCAAACTCTTTCATTGATTTGTAAACTTTAGCAAAAAATTTATTTTCTGCTGCGTTTTTGTTCAATGTTTTCTTCGCTGCTGCCATATATTCTTTAAAGTAATCTGTTGGAGTATCTTCTAAAATTACTCCATGCTTAGTAGTTAGTTCTCTTAAAGCTTTTCCATTTTCGTAGATTCTGTAGCTTAAAGATTTAGCTAATGAAGCATTTGCAGCTACTTCAAGAGATTTTTTCTCATGAGCAGTCATTTTTTTGTAAGTTTTTCCAGTAATATAAAAGTCAGCATTTACTACTACTTGGTGTAGACCTTGTAGGTAATAGTGTTTTAATACTTTTTGGAAACCAAATGTTAAATCTGGTTTTGGACAACACCACTCTGCTGCATCGATTGTACCTGCTTGTAATGCTGGAAGAATATCCCCTCCACCCATTGCTACGGATGCGATACCGATATCTTTATATGTTTGACCAGGAATTCCTGGAGGTGTTCTGAATTTATATTTTCTAAAATCAGCCATATCTTTAATTGGTTTTGGAAACCAACCTAAAGCTTCTGGACCTACTGGTTGAAGCATAAATCCTTTAATGTCTCTACCCATTTCTTTCCATAGTTGGTCGTATAATTCTTTACCACCACCATATTGGAACCAAGATAAAAATGCTAAGTTATCTATACCTACTCCACCACCTGCTACTGGCGAACCGAATAACATGGCAGCTGGGTGATCTCCAGACCAATAGTGTGTCCATGCGAAACCACAATCTATCAATCCTTTATCAACCGCGTCTAAAGTCTCTTTTACTCCTACAACAGCACCTGCTGGTAAAATCTCAAATTTTAAAGATCCATCAGTAAGCTCTGTTACAGTGTCAGTAAAGTCCTTTAACATTTTCACTTCATCAGCTTTAGTGTTAAGAACGGTCTGACATTTTAAAGTTTTAGCATTCGCTGAAGTCATAGAAAATCCTACAAGAACAGCTAAGCCGAAAACTAAAGATAATAATTTTTTCATTATTTCCCCCGTTTTGTATTAATAAAAATAGAATTAAACCTCTAATAAAAATCAGAGTCAAACCAAACTAATTAAACCTGAAGTTGAAAAAGTCATATTAGTATGTATGAGTTTTCCTAAGTATAGGTTAAATTCTAAATATGGATGAATTCGATTTTATAATTATTGGAGCAGGCTCAGCAGGATGCGTGCTTGCGAACAGATTAAGTGCAGATCCAAATAACAAAGTTCTTCTTTTAGAGGCAGGAGGCAAAGATACTTATCCATGGATTCATATTCCCGTTGGATATTTTAAAACAATGCATAATCCAAAAGTCGATTGGTGCTTTCATACTGAAAAAGATGAGACAATGAATAATAGATCAATAAGATATCCTAGAGGAAAAACTTTAGGAGGAAGTTCTTCCATCAATGGTCTTCTTTGGATTAGAGGTCAAAGTAATGATTATGATAACTGGAGACAACAAGGTAATGCTGGCTGGGGTTGGGATGATGTTTTTCCTTATTTTTTAAGATCAGAAAATAATGAACTTGGTCCTAATGAATTTCACAATGATAAAGGGCCTATTACTGTTTCAAATAAAAAGATTAATTTAGATATGCTTGAAGAATTTCAAAACGCTGCTGAAGAAACCGGAATACCTAGAACAGAAGATTTTAATACAGGTAATAATTTTGGTATTGGTTATTTTCAATTTACTACAAGTCGAAATAAATTATTAAAATTACGATGTAGTGCTGCTAAAGGATATTTAAACCCTGTAAAAAATAGATCAAATTTAAAAATTGTTACTAAAGCACATGTACAAAAAATAAATTTTAATGGAAAAAAAGCAACTGGTGTAAGTTACTACCAAAAAGAAAAAATTATTACTGTTAAGGCTAACAGAGAAGTAATTTTATCGGCTGGTTCAATTGGATCACCCCATATTTTACAAGTTTCAGGAATTGGAGACTCTGAAAAATTAAAAAAACACGGAATAAAAACTATCCATGAATTAAAAGGTGTGGGAAAAAACTTGCAAGATCATTTAATGTTTAGACCTGTATATAAAGTTAAAAATTTAAAGTCATTAAATAGTAAAATTAATAGTCTAATAGGAAATTTCTTTATTGGATTAGAATATATATTTAAGCAAAGCGGTCCAATGACAATGGGCGCGAGTCAAGTTTGTGGTTTTGTTAAAAGTGATCCCTCAAGAGCCACTCCAAACCTACAATTTCATGTCCAGCCAATTAGCACAGATATTTTGGGAGCAACAAAAATGCATGACTTTGATGGAATAACTCCAACTGTTGCTAATGTGAGACCAACAAGTAGAGGAGAAATTAACATATCAAGTAATGACAGTAGAGATAATCCAAAAATTAAAATGAATTATTTATCTACTCAAGATGATAGAGATGTTGCTGCTAAAGCGCTAAAAATTGTTAGAAATATAATGCTTAATACTGAAACATTTAAAAAATATGAACCTGAGGAATATAGACCAGGTTCGCACATCACTGACGATGAAGAATTAGTTAAAGCTGCTAGTGATCATGCTCAAACTATTTTTCATCCTGTTGGAACTTGTAAAATGGGTAAAGGAGATGAAGCTGTAGTTAACGATAAATTGCAAGCTCATGGAATACAAAATTTGAGAGTTGTGGATGCATCTATTATGCCCAATATAACCTCAGGTAACACTAACGCACCTACAATAATGATTGCAGAAAAAGCCTCGGACATGATACTTAACAAGTAATCATGCTTGTAGAATTATTTACACCTGAACAAATAACAATATTAACCCAAATTATTTTTATCGACTTAGTCTTAGCAGGTGACAATGCAATTATTATTGGAATGGTTGCTTCAAAATTTCCTCCTGATCAAAGAAAAAAAATAATTTTTTGGGGCATTGGAGGTGCAGTAGTTTTAAGAATAATTTTAACTCTTCTCACAGCTTATTTATTACAAATTACAGGTCTAAGACTTATTGGAGGAATTTTATTATTATACATTGTTTATAAACTTTACGTCGATGTAATCAAAGAGAGTTCAAAACAAGAGGATATTAAAGTTGATAGTACAAGTTTTTTTAGAGCTATTTGGACTGTTCTTTTAGCGGACTTTACTATGAGTTTAGATAACGTTCTAGGTGTGGCTGGTGCTGCCGGCCATCATTATCATTTATTAATATTCGGACTTGTTCTATCTATAATACTAATGGCGGTTGCAGCAAACCTGATTTCAAGCTGGATAAAGAAATATAAATGGATAGCTTGGTTAGGTTTATTAGCAATTTTAATTGTAGCTGTTGATTTAATATATACAGATATTAAAATTTTATTATTTTGATGTTAAAAAAAATAAACCTTAAAAATAAGACAGCTCTTGTAACTGGAGCTGGTAAAGGTCTTGGTAAAGCTTGTGCAATAGCTTTAGCTGAGGCAGGAGCAAAAGTAATTATATTAAGTAGAACAAAATCTGACCTTATTAAGGTAAACAAAATCATAAAAAAAACTAAAGGTTCAAGCCAATCTTTTGTTTGTGATGTAACAAATTTAGATGATTTAAAAAAAGTTCTAAAAAAAATTAGTCGATTAGATATTCTAGTAAACAATGCTGGAAATAATAGACCCGAACATTTTACAAAAGTAAGTCAAGAAAATATGGAATACTTAACAAATCTAAATATGAAAGCAGCTTTTAATGTTGCGCAATTATGTTCAAAAAAAATGGTAAAAGCAAAAAATAGAAAAAAAATTGGTGGATCCATTATTCATATGTCCTCTCAATTAGGAAGAGTTGGTTGTGAAGGCCGTAATGTTTACAATATGAATAAATTTGGAGTAGAAGGTCTCGCTAGGGGAATGGCATGTGAACTAGCACCCTACAATATTAGAGTAAATACAATATGTCCTACTTTTGTTGAAACACCAATGGTAAAAAAGTTTTTTAAAAATAAAAAATTTAAAAACAGAATGCTTAAGAATATCCCATTAGGAAGAGTTGCAAAAGAAAGTGATGTTGCAACAGCTGTAGCTTTTCTGGCAGCAGACTCTTCTGAAATGATTACAGGAACTTCTTTATTGGTGGATGGGGGTTGGACAGCACAGTAATGGGAATTT
>CACAWM010000014.1 GCA_902536205.1 uncultured Pelagibacteraceae bacterium
TTTTAAGAAAGTCTTCGAATAAATTATTATATTTGGCTTTAAAATTATATTGAATATTATTAATCATAAATTTTATTTTATATGCATGTAACATAAGATTTTTAATTTTTATTTTTTTTCTGTCATTTAAAAAATATTTATCATCTCCTATTATTGGATTACCGATTTTAAGTAGTTGTTTTCTCAATTGATGTTTTCTTCCAGTAATTGGATTTAATTCCAAGTACGAATAACTTTCATTCGATTTAATTATTTTAATGTTTGATACAGCTTTTTGTAAAATCTTTTTATTATTTTCATAGTAAATTAAATCATCTTTCATTACTTTTATAGATTTTTTAACTTTTCCATACACTATAGCTAAATAAGTTTTATGAATTTTTCTTATCCTAAAAAGTGAAGTAAATAATTGAGCATACTTTCTGTTTTTTGCAATTATTAAAATTCCAGATGTTTCTTTATCTAATCTGTGGACGATGAAAGGTTTTAAATTTTCAAAATATTTTGTGTTCTTTAATATATCTATTAAGTTTTTAAACGATTTTGTGCCAGATTGAACTGGTATACCCGTTGGTTTATTAATTACTATAAAATTTTCATTATCTTCTATTACATAATCATCATAAGTACCAATTTCCTTTTTTTTTGGTAAATATTTAATCTTTTCTTTTTTATCTACAGGTTTAAATTTAGAAATATTATAAATCTCAATTAAATCACCAGTCTGAAGTCTATAAGATGATTTTGTTTTTTTTTTATTAACTTTAATTTTGTTCTGTCTTAGTATTTTTTCTAATAAAGAATGTGGTAGGTTAATTATTTTGTTTTTAAACCATTTATCTAGACGAGAGTCATTATAATCATCTCCTACAGTATATGATTTACGCATGAAAACTTATTCTATTTGCTTGCTACTTTTGGATCTGCTTGAGGTACTTTTTTCTTATCTATTGTTTCAGTTTTTTTTGGCTTATCAACTTTTTTAGCCTCAGGATTTCTATCTACTAGTTCAATTACAGCCATTGGAGCATCATCGCCTGTTCTAAATCCAGCTCTCAAAACTCTTGAATATCCACCCTTTCTTGAAATGTATCTTTTGGACAATTCATCAAATACCTTCGTTACTGATTTTTTATTCTGAAGTTTTGAAAATAATCTTTTTTTATTACTTAAAATATTTTTTTTGCCAATAGTTATAACTTTGTCTATTTGAGGTTTTAATTCTTTTGCTTTTGGCAATGTAGTAATAATTTGCTCGTACTTAATTAATGAATTAAGCATATTTTTAAATAATGCTTTTCGATGTTCACTCGTTTTATTTAATTTTCTGTAACCTAAGCCATGTCTCATTAGTAATTATTTTCCTCTAATTTCTTTGAAAGTTCAGCAATATTATCAGGTGGCCAATTAGGGATCTCCATTCCAAGATATAAAGACATAGTATTTAGCACTTCTTTTATCTCATTTAATGATTTTCTTCCAAAATTTGGAGTTCTTAACATTTCTGGCTCAGTTTTTTGAACTAAATCACCTATGTAAATTATATTATCATTTTTAAGACAATTCATTGATCTTACAGACAATTCTAATTCTTCAACTCTCTTAAGTAAATTTCTGTTAAATTCTGGTTCTGAGGATTTAACTTCTTTAACAATTTCTTGTGGATCTTCAAAGTTAACAAACATTGATAATTGATCTTGAAAAATTCTTGCTGAGTAAGCTATTGCATCTTCCGCATCTACTGTCCCGTTTGTTTCAACAGTCATAATTAATTTATCATAATCTAAAGCGCTTCCTGCTCTTGTGTTTTCAACTGAGAATGAAACCTTTTTTACTGGACTAAATAATGAATCAATTGATATTAAACCAAGGGGACTATCCTCTGTTTTGTTTTTTGGAGCTTGAACATATCCCTTGCCTGTACTTACCATTAATTCCATGTGAAAATTTGTTTTTTCGTCTAAATTACAAATTGTCTGTTCAGGATTTAATATTTCAATTTCAGGAACAAGTGTAATATCTTTTGCTTTAACTTCTTTAGGACCTTTAATATCAAGAACTATTTTTTTTGAACTAGAAGATGAAGATTTTATAGCAAGATTTTTAACATTTAAAACAATATCAGTAACATCTTCTCTTACACCTTTTATTGATGAAAATTCATGTAAGACTCCATCTATTTGGATTGCTGTGACTGCTGCTCCTTGAATAGATGAAAGTAATATTCTTCGTAAAGAATTGCCAATAGTTTGACCAAAACCTTTTTCTAATGGTTCAGCAATTACTTTAGCGATCGTCTTATCTTCATTACTTGTAATATCTAATTTACTTGGTTTGATAAGCGCTTTCCAGTTTTTATCTATTATATTTGATGTAGTCTGCATTATACTCTCCTTCTTTTTGGTGGCCTTGCTCCATTATGTGGCATTGGAGTTGTATCCTTAATTGATAAAATTTTAAAACCTCTTGATTGTAAAGATCGTAAAGCAGTTTCTCTTCCTGAACCAGGACCTTTAACTTGAACAGTTAAAGTTCGCAAACCTTGTTCAAAAGCTTTTGCGCCAGCATCATCAGCTGCAACTTGAGCTGCATATGGAGTTGATTTTCTTGATCCTTTAAAGCCTTTTGCGCCAGCAGATGACCATGATACCACATTACCACTTTCGTCAGCTATTGAAATAATTGTGTTATTAAATGTTGAATAAACATAAGCAATACCAGAAGTTATATTCTTTTTAATTTTTTTCTTTTTTTTAAAAGCGCTTGGTTTTTTAATTTCTGTATTTTTTATATCTTTACTTTCTATTTTTTTTTCTTTTTTTTCAATTTTTTTATTCATTTGTAATTATTTTTTAAGAGGTGTTAATTTTTTTCCTGCTATTGCAATTGCCTTACCTTTTCTAGTTCTGGCATTACATTGTGTTCTTTGGCCTCTTACCGGTAGTTTTTTTTTATGTCTTGTACCTCTATAACAAGCTAGATCAACTAATCGTTTAATATTTACAGAGACTTCTCTTCTTAAGTCCCCTTCCACTTTATGATTTGCATCAATAAATTCTCTTATTTTTAAAACTTGTTCTTCTGTTAACTCATTAACTCGTTTTGATGATGGAATATCTAATTTTTTACATATTTTTTTTGAAGAATACGGTCCTATTCCATGAATGTAGGTTAATGCAATACTAACAACCTTATTTTGTGGAATGTTTATCCCTGCAATACGAGCCATAAATTTATGAGTTTTTATTTACTGCGTATTTATATTGTCTAATCACTCAAAGTCAACCCTTGATACTCTCAATTAACCCGCTAATTTCATCGCTTATTTCAGATATAGTTGCCTCACCATTAACTACCCTTAGTAATTTAGATTGTTTATAAAAATCAATTACTGGCTTAATGTTATTTTCATAAGTTTCAAATCTTTTTATAGCAATTTCTTCATTATCATCCGACCTCTTTTCTAAAACTTTTCTTTCTGATATTCTTTTTTTTATTGTCTCTAAATTAACCGAAAGTTTTAAAACTATATCTATCTTTTGATCATATTTTTTTAATAAGTTCTCTAAATTTTTAGCCTGGGCTAAATTTCTTGGATACCCGTCAAAAATTAATCTACTTTTATATATCTTATTCGAGATATATTTTTCAATAAGAGTACTAACTATATGATCAGAAACTAAATTTCCGGTATTCATTATTGAGGAAATTTGATCTCCTAAATTTGTTTTACCTTTAATTTCTTGCCTCAACAATTCTCCCGTAGACAATTGATATAAATTAAATTTTTTTACAATTAAGTTAGATTGAGTGCCTTTACCAGCACCAGGTGGTCCAAAGATAACTATATTCATCTTTAACTATTTACCAAATTTTGTTTTTTTTATTAATGACTCATATTGAGAGCTCATTAATCTTGTTTGAACTTGAGTTACTGTGTCCATTGCAACAACTACAACAATAAGTATTGATGTCCCTCCTAAATAAAAAGGTATTGGATATTTAGCAATTAAAAACTCCGGCATTAAGCATACAAAAGTTAAATACATAGCTCCAACAGTTGTTAATCTCATTAAAATTGTATCGATATATTCGGCGGTTCTTTCTCCCGGCCTTATCCCCGGTATATATCCACCGTACTTTCTTAAATTTTCAGCAGTTTCTTTTGGATTGAACACAATAGATGTATAAAAAAAAGAAAAAAAAATTATTCCAGATGCGTATAATAACATGTAAAGCGGTTGACCTTGTGTAAACATTGAAGAAATTTTTAAAAATGTATCTGACTCTGCAAATCCAAAATTTGAAATTGTAATTGGTAATAATAATAATGCTGATGCAAATATAGCTGGTATAACTCCGGCTGTATTAATTTTTAAAGGAAGGTGAGAAGACTCACCTCCATACATTTTATTTCCAACTTGTCTTTTTGGATAATTAATTAATATCTTTCTCATTGCTCTCTCAAAGAAAACAATAAAAAGAACTGTTAAAATAACTAAAATAAATATTCCAACAATCATTAGAGCAGATAAAGCTCCAGTTCTTCCAAGCTCAAATGTTGATGCTAAAGCCCTGGGTATCTCGGCTACAATTCCAGAAAAAATTATCAATGAAATACCATTTCCAACACCTCGTAACGTTATTTGTTCACCTAACCACATTAAAAAGGTTGTACCTGCAACAAGAGAGATTGTAGTAATAATTCTAAAAGACATTCCAGGTTCAATAACTAAATTTCCAGCATTTTCTAATCCAACAGACACTCCGTAACCTTGTAAACATGCAATCAAAACTGTACCGTATCTTGTAATTTGTGTTATTTTTTTTCTACCGATCTCACCTTGTTCTTTTAAATTTTTGAAATAATCTGAAACACCTGTGAGAAGTTGTACTATAATTGAAGAAGAAATATATGGCATTATACCCAAAGCAAATATTGCCATTCTTGTAACAGCTCCTCCAGAAAACATATTAAACATTCCAAGTAAGCCTTTTTGACTTGAAGACATAATATCTTTTAAAGCTAAAGGGTCGATACCTGCTAAAGGTACGTATGTTCCTAATCTATAAATTATTAAAATTAATATTGTAAAAAAAATTCTATTTTTAAGATCTTTTGCTTGACTAAACGCACCAGCTGTATTTATTGTTTCGCTCGACATAAATATTATTTTTTAATAATACTGATTTTTCCACCAACTTTTTCAATTTTAGCTAAGGCTTGTTTAGAAGCGAAATGTGCAGAAATTTCAATATTTTTTTTAATTTCTCCAGTACCTAAGATTTTCAATTTAATATATTTTTTATTAATAAGTTTTTTGTCTATTAACAATTTTAGATTCAAAATATCTTTGATTTTATTAGTTGATTTATCAATTATATTTTGGATTTTTGATAGATTAAGAATAGCAACATTGTTTTTATTTAAAGATTTAAATCCTCTTTTCGGAAGACGTCTGTATAATGGCATTTGACCACCCTCAAAACTTTTTATTGAAACTCCTGACCTAGATTTTTGACCCTTATGTCCTCGTGAGGAGGTTTTTCCTCTTCCAGAACCAATCCCTCTTCCAACTCTAATTTTTTTTTTATTGTTTCTTGTTAAATTATTTAATTCCATTATTTAGCCTCTCTTTTTAAAACAATATCTGAAATTTTTTTTCCTCGAATAGCTGATAAAATTTTTGGAGAGTTTTGTGACTTAAGACCATTAACACATGCTTTTAAAACGTTGTGTGGATTTGCAGAACCAAGAGATTTTGCAACTACGTCTTGAATGCCTAACACCTCACAAACAGAACGTATTGCTCCACCAGCAATAATACCTGTTCCTGCAGGTGCAGCTCTTAAAAAAACTTTTCCTGAACCGTTTTTACCTTTTACATCGTGATGGAGAGTTCTACCCTCTTTCAATGGTATTTTGATTAAGTTTCTTTTTGCAACTTCTGTTGCTTTTTTTATCGCGTCAGGCACCTGTTTAGATTTACCTTGACCGATGCCAACTGAGCCTTTTTGATTTCCAACGACTACCAACGCGGCAAATCCAAATCTTCTACCTCCTTTAACAACTTTAGTTATTCTGTTTATGGCAACTAATTTTTCTTTAATATCACTCTCAATTTTTTTATTTTCAGTCATTTTAAAATTTTAATCCATTTTTTCTTAAAGTTTCTGCAAAAGTTTTTACTCTTCCGTGATATTTGTACTCACCTCTGTCAAAATAAACTTCAACAATATTTTTTTCCTTGGCTCTTTTAGCGAGCACTTCACCAATGAGATTAGATTTTTCCATTTTTTTAACTTTTTTAGATTTAATTTCTTTTTCTATTGATGAAGCAGAAACTAAAGTTTTTCTTTGTTTATCGTCAATGATTTGAGCATGTAAATTATTTAGTGATTTAGTAACAGCAATTCTGTACCTGTTAATATTAACCTTTTTTAATTTCTTCCTATTTCTCAGTTTTCTTTTAATCTTGCTGTTAATTTTCTTCATTATTTCTTTTTTCCTTCTTTTCTTAAAACAAACTGTCCTCTTTCTTTTATTCCTTTTGCTTTATAAGGTTCAACTGGTTTCAAATTTTTAATATCAGCTGCAATTTTTGAAACTAATTCTTTATCTACACCATTAATTTTAATTATAGTTTGTTTTTCCACAGAAATTTTAATTTCTTTAGGAATTTTAAAATTAACATCATGACTAAACCCAATTTGTAAATTTAAAAATTCTCCTTTTAAATTTGCTCTAAAACCTACACCATTTAATTCGAGAATCTTTTCATGACCCTTAGTTACTCCTGTTACAGCATTATTTATCAAGCTTCTGTAAGTGCCCCACATTATTGATATTTTTTTATCCACTTTTTTCTCTAATGGTTGTAATTGGAATTCATTTTCGTTTAATTTTGAAGAAAAAATTTTATCATCTATTGAGAGTTTTTTTGTACCTTTAGGTCCTGTAATAGTTAAATTACCACCTTCTATTTTTAAAGAAGAGTCTTTAGGAATTAAAATATTTTTTTTACCAATTTTAGACATATTAAAATACCCTACAAATTATTTCACCACCAACATTATTCTTTCTTGCTTCTGCATCACTCATCACACCTTTGGGAGTAGATAAAATTGCGAGACCTAATCCATTCATTACTTTAGGGATGCTTGTTGCCCTAGAATAAACTCTTCTACCTGGTTTTGAGATTCTTTTTATTTCTTTAATGACTGGATCCCCTTCATAATATTTTAAGGAAATTTTTAAACTTGTCTTATTATTTTCAGTTTTTTCTATAAAGTAATCTTTGATATATCCCTCGTTTTTAAGAATTTGCAATATATTTTTCCTAAAATTTGACGAAGGTATTTCAACAGAATTGAGTGAGCGCATTTGACCGTTTCTAATTCTTGAAAACATATCTCCGATCGGATCAGTAAATGTCATATTCCTCCTACCAACTTGATTTTGTTATTCCTGGAATTTTACCTGATGACGCCATGTCTCTCAGTGCAATTCTAGATATTTTTAATTTTCTATAAACTCCATGAGGTCTGCCTGAAACCTCACATCTATTTCTTATTCTTATTTTAGCTGAATTTTTTGGTAATTTATTTAATTTCAATTGAGCCTCAAATCTTTCTGATAATTCTAGTTTTCTATTATTTATTATTTTTTTTAAAGCAGCTCTTTTTTTTGCATACTTTTTAACTAGCTTAATTCTTTTTAAATTTTTTTGCACTGCACTTGTTTTAGCCATTTTTATCCTTAGTTTTTCTTTTCGTCTATTGGGAAATTAAATTCTTTTAAAAGTTCTAATGTCCCCTCTCTAGTCTTACTTGATGTTACTAATGTCACATCCATTCCTCTTATTTTATCTACTTTATCAAAATTAACCTCTGGGAAAACAATGTGTTCTTTTATCCCAAATGAATAATTAAATGAATTATCTATTCCTGTTGATGGTAAGCCTCTAAAATCTTTGATCCTTGGTAAAGCAATATTAACCAATCTATCGATAAATTCGTACATTTTCTTAGATCTTAGTGTTACTTTTACTCCTGCGTTTGAACCTTTTCTTGTTTTGAAATTAGAGATTGATTTTTTAAATTTAGTAATTATTGGTTTTTGTCCAGCAATCAAAGCCATATCGTCTGCGCATGCCTTAATTTTTTTACTGTCTGATGCATCTTCTCCTAAACCCATATTTAAAATAATTTTTTCAATTTTTGGAACATCATTTTTATTTTTTAAAGAAAGTTTACTCATTAATTTAGCAGTAATCTCTTTTTCGTATGAAGTTTTAAGTCTAGACATTATTTTTTACTCACTATTTTTTTTTCTTTTTTTGTATCTATATTTTTAACATTAGAGAGGTGAATAAAACTTTCTTTTGAAATTATTCCACCTTTATTTTCTTTTGTTGGTTTTGTGTGTCTCTTTATCATATTAATAGATTTGATTTTCACTTTATCAAATTTCCTATCAATTTCTAAAATCTCACCAGTCTTTCCTTTATCTTTTCCTGCGATTATTTTTACCTGATTTCCTTTTTTCAATATCATTTTAGAGTACCTCCGGTGCTAACGAAATAATCTTAGTATGACCCCTAGTACGTAATTCTCTTGTCACTGGTCCAAAAATTCGTGTTCCAATTGGTTCACCTTTATCATCTGTTAAGACGACGGCATTTTTATCAAATTGCACTTTAGAACCATCATCTCTATAAATTTCTTTTCTTGTACGAACTACAACAGCTTTATGTACTGCGCCTTTCTTTACTTTGCCCTTAGGTATCGCGTCTTTCACACTTATCACAATTATATCCCCGACAGATGCGTATCTTCTTTTTGAACCACCTAGAACTTTAATACATTCAACTCTCTTAGCGCCTGTATTATCTGCAACTGTTAATTCTGTTTGAATTTGTATCATTATTCGATTACCTGCCAAGTTTTCTTTTTAGAATAAGGTTTGCACTCGATTATAGATACCTTTTCACCTTCTTTAAATTTATTTTTTTCATCATGAGCGTGATATTTTTTTGATCTTTTAATTACTTTTTCATAGAAAGGGTGTTTAAATTTTCTTGTAACTTCAACGACAACTGTTTTGTTGTTTTTTGCACTAGTAATAATTCCTTTTAAAACTTTTTTTGTCATTTTGAATTCTTTATTGTTGTATATAATCTAGCTATACTTTTTTTGATTTCATTATATTGTGCTGGATTATTTACTTGATTATTTACTTTTTTAAATCTTATATTAAAAAGATCTTTTTTAAGAGTCATGATTTTTTTCTCTGCTTGGTCTTTTGTTAATTTTTTATCTTCTTTTTTTTTTGACATTATCTTTTTATAAATTTAGTTTTGATAGGGAGTTTAGCTGATGCTTTGTAAAGTGCTTCTCTTGCAATTTCTTCACTTACACCATCTATTTCAAAAATAATCCTTCCCGGCTTAACTCTGCATGCGTAATACTCGGGAGAACCTTTGCCTTTACCCATTCTTACTTCAGTAGGTTTTTTCGAAACAGGAATATTAGGAAATATTCTTGTCCAAACTTTACCTGTTCTTTTCATATATCTTGTTAAGGCAACTCTCGCTGCTTCAATTTGTTTACCTATAATTCTGTCTGGCTGAATGGCCTTTAATCCAAATTGACCATAGTTCAGTTTTACAGCTCTAGCAGCATTTCCATGAATTCTTCCTTTAAATGCCTTTCGGTACTTAGTCCTGACTGGCTGTAGCATTTTTTACCCTTTCTTTTTTTTCTTTTTCGACATCTTTTGCCATTAGTTCACCTTTATATATCCACACTTTGACACCAATTATCCCATAAGTAGTTAGTGCTTCTGCAAATCCATAGTCAATATCTGCTCTTAAAGTGTGTGAAGGTATGCTTCCTTCTCTTAACCATTCGGTTCTTGCTATTTCGTTACCAGCTAATCTACCACTTAACATCACCTTTATACCTTTTGCATTTAATCTCATTGCAGATTGCATAGCTCTTTTCATAGCTCTCCTATAGGCAACTCTTTTTACTAATTGTTGTGCAATATTCTCTGCCACTAAATTTGAATTTAATTCAGGTTTTTTAATTTCCTTAATATTAACATTCACGTCATTGTCTGTAATCTTCATAATATTTTTTTTAATTTTTTCTATATCTGCCCCTTTTTTTCCAATTACAAATCCAGGTCTTGAAGTATGAATAGAAACAGTACATTTTTTTGAAGATCGCTCAATAATAATTTCTGAAACACCTGAATTAGTAATATTTTTTTTAATATAATTTCTTATCTTAAAATCCTCAATTAGGTATCTTCCAAAGTCTTTCTTTTTGGCAAACCATGTTGAGTCCCAACCTCTATTAATGCCTAATCTTAATCCTATAGGATTTATCTTTTGTCCCATTATTTTCTAACCTTCTTTTCCTTTTTTTCCTCTAATATAATCGTAATTCTGCTAAAAGGTTTTTTTATCGGACTAGCTCTACCTTTAGCTCTAGGTCTAAATCTTTTCATAACAAGTGATTTCCCAACATATGCTTCTTTTACAAAAAGGTTGTCTATATCAAATTGATAATTATTTTCAGCATTAGATATTGCTGATTTTACAGTTTTGCTCACATCTTTAGAAATTCTCTTTCTAGAAAACTCTAAATCTCTTAAAGCAATATCTGCTTTTTTTCCTTTAATAAAATTACACACTAGAGCAAGTTTTCTCGGACTTGTCCTTACGTTCTTGTTAATAGCTTTTACTAAAGAGGTATTTTTTTCCATTATTTTTTATCTCCTTCAGGTTTTGCTGCAGGTGCTGCTGCAGCTTTTTTATCTGCAGGTGTATGTCCTTTAAAAGTCCTGGTTGGCGCAAACTCTCCAAGTTTATGTCCTACCATTTCTTCAGAAACGGTAATCGGTATAAAAGATTTTCCATTATGGATCATAAAACTGTGCCCAACGAAATCAGGTATAATTGTTGAGTTTCTTGACCATGTTTTTATAGGTTTTTTACTCGGAGCATCTTTTAATTTATCGATTTTTTTTAATAAACTTGGATGAACAAACGGGCCTTTCCAAACTGATCTAGTCATTATTTTTTCCTTTTCTTTCTTCTGGTAATAATTAATTTATCACTTCTTTTTGGTCTTCTAGTTTTAAGTCCTTTAGCCGATTGTCCCCAAGGAGATACTGGGCTTCTACCACCAGATGTTTTACCTTCACCACCTCCATGTGGATGATCTACTGGGTTCATAGCAACACCTCTTGTTTGCGGTCTTTTTCCTCTCCATCTATTTCTACCAGCTTTTCCAATTTTTATATTTTTTTGATCAGGGTTAGATACAGTCCCAATCGTTGCGATACACGAACTACTTACTTTTCTTGTTTCACCTGAAGAAAGTTTTAAAATTGCGTAATCACCATCGTAACCTGATAAAGTTACTGATGATCCAGCAGATCTTGCTAATTTAGCACCATTACCTGGAATTAATTCTACATTATGTATTGATGTTCCTGGTGGGATATCTTTCAATTCTAAAGAATTTCCTATCTTAATATCAACTTTTTTACCGGACTCTATAATATCTCCTGTTTTTAAACCCTGAGGACTAATGATATAGGCTTTTTCATTATCTTTATATGAAATTAATGCTATATGAGCCGTTCTATTAGGATCGTATTCTATTCTTTCAACAGTAGCTGGCATATTTTTCTTCTTTCTATAAAAATCAATGACCCTGTATTTATGTTTTGAACCACCACCAATGTGTCTTGAAGTAATACGTCCATTGTTATTTCTACCACCTGTAAAGTTTTGTCCTTTTGTTAAAGGCTTATAGGGAGCACCTTTCCAAAGATTACTTTTGTCTAAGACAACTGTGCCTCTGTTAGACTTGGTATATGGTTTAAAAGTTTTTAATGCCATAAATTAAATACCTGTAGTTAGGTCTATACTTTGACCTTTTTTTAGAGTGATAATTGCTTTTTTATATCCTCCTTTAATAGATTTTTTACCTTGTTTCATTTTAAGTTTAGATTTTTGATTTATAATATTCACCTTAATCACATTTACTTTAAATAGTTTTTCAATATTTTTTTTAATAGTTTTTTTATTTGCTTTTTCGTGTACTTTAAAAATAGTCTTGTTTTGCTCAGATAAAATAGTTGCTTTCTCGGTAATTATAGGATTTCTAATTGAGTCAATAAAATTAATTTTTTTCATTTAGTACCCTCTCTTGTATTTTTTTTACACTAGTTGATGTCATTATTACATTTTTGTACTTGAATAAATCATAAATATTAGTTCCTTCATCTTTAATGAGTTTTACATTCTTAATGTTACGAGCGGACTTATTTATATTCTTCATAGAATCTGAGTCAGAAATAATTAAAACGTTTGCTAATTTATTTTTAATTAAAAATTTATTGAATTCTCTTGTTTTTTTAATTTCTTTTTTTACATCAGCTATAATATGCAAATTTTTATCTGAATTTTTCTTTGATATGGTCTGAGCAAGGGCAAGTTTTCTAACTTTTTTATTTATTTTTTTAATTTTATATACTGCGCCTTTTGGACCATGCGCAACACCACCACCTACAAATAAAGGAGCTTTTTTACTAGCATGTCTTGCTCCACCACCACCTTTTTGTGGTACGATTTTTTTAGTAGAGCCTTTAATTGCGTTTCTTTGTTTTGTTTTAGCAATTCTTGGTTTTGCGTGATTTAATTGCCAGTCTATAACAAACTTTATCAATTTATGATTTACTTTTAATTTTACTAATTTGTCTGAGATCTCAATTGAGTCTGTTTTAGTTCCATCAATGCTTAGAATTGGAAATTTCATTTACTTTTTTCCTTTCTTAGCTGCTGCCGCTTTTAATTTAGCTTCATGTTTTTCTTTAATGGTTTTTCTTGTAACGTTTTTTACAGATTCTCTTAAGTAAACTGTTGAATTTTTGGAACCGGGTATTGATCCTTTTAAGTATAGTAAATTATTTTCTAAATCTGATTTTACTACTTCTAAATTTAACATAGTTCGTAATTTATCTCCCATATGACCGGCCATTTTTTTTCCTTTAAAAACTTTTCCAGGATCTTGTCTTTGACCAGTTGAACCATGAGATCTATGTGATACAGAAACACCGTGTGAAGCTCTTAAACCGCCAAAATTCCATCTTTTCATCACTCCTGCAAAACCTTTACCAATTGTTTTTGATCTTACGTCTAAAAACTTTTTATCTTTAAATATTTCTAAACCAAGCTCATTTCCCTCTTTATACTGATCGTTGCTCTCTACTCTAAATTCTTTTAGTATTTTTTTAGGTTCGGTATTTTTTTTTGCAAAATAACCCTTCATTTGTTTTGTTAATTTTGAGTTTTTAAGCTTAAAAAAACCAACCTTTATTGCTGAATATCCTCGTTTATCTTTATTTATAACATCTAACACTCTACCTTTTTCAATTTTGATAACAGTAACAGGTACAGACTGACCACTTTCCATAAATTCTCTGGTCATTCCTATTTTTGTTCCTATTAATCCAA
>CACAWM010000015.1 GCA_902536205.1 uncultured Pelagibacteraceae bacterium
ATTATAAACCTAATGATATTTATTGGTGCACTGCAGACATTGGTTGGGTCACTGGTCATAGTTATATTATTTATGGTCCTCTAGCTAATGGCGCAACTACAATTATGTTTGAAGGTGTTCCAAACTATCCTGATAATTCAAGATGGTGGCAAATAGTAGATAAATATAAAGTAAACACTTTTTACACTGCTCCTACTGCTATTCGTGCTTTAATGAGAGAGGGAGACAGTCCAGTTAAAAAAACGAGCAGAAAATCTTTAAAACTATTAGGCACTGTTGGTGAACCGATAAATCCAGAAGCATGGATGTGGTATTACAAAACAGTTGGCGACTCAAGATGTCCAATAGTTGACACTTGGTGGCAAACTGAAACTGGAGGAATTTTAATAGCACCTCAACCAGGCGCAATAGATTTAAAACCTGGTTCAGCAACAAAACCATTTTACGGAATTAAACCTGTATTAGTAGATAAAGATGGAAAAATTATTAAAGGCGAAGGACAAGGAAGGTTATGTATGGCTAGTTCTTGGCCGGGTCAAATGAGAACCGTATATGGTGATCATCAAAGATTTATTGATACTTATTTTTCTCAATTCGATGGTAAGTATTTTACAGGTGATGGTTGTCGAAGAGATAAAGATGGTTACTACTGGATTACAGGCAGAGTTGATGATGTAATTATAGTTTCAGGACATAATTTAGGAACAGCAGAAATCGAAAGTGCTTTTGTTGCTCACCCTAAAGTCGCTGAGGCTGCAGTTGTTGGTTTTCCTCATAGTATTAAAGGCAATGGTTTGTATTGTTATGTTACACTTAATGCTGAAGAGAAAGCTACTGGTGATTTAGAAAGAGATTTAAAACAATGGGTAAGAAAACAGATTGGTCCTATTTGTTACCCAGATGTGATACAATTTGCACCTGGTTTGCCTAAAACTAGATCCGGAAAGATCATGAGAAGAATTTTAAGAAAAATCGCTGCGAATGAACCTGATAATCTCGGTGACACTACAACTTTAGCTGACCCAAGTGTTGTTACTTCCTTGGTTGAAAATAGGCAAAATAGAGATTAGTTAAAATTTAAATTTTTTGTCAACTTTTTAAATTCATCTATTTTTAAATTCCATTTTAATCTCATTGAATTTAAAACTATTTCCTTATCTAAAATTTTTAATTCATCTGCTATCGGTGCCCAATTATATAATGCCATACAGCTTTCTTTAAACGGATTATCTAAATAATATTTATGGAAATCTATTTTTTCGTATCGATTTAAAAATTCTCTCTTAGCTTTAAAATATACTTCGTCACTTAAACCATTAACTTTTTCTTTTTCTATAATATCTAAATAAATTTCTTTACAATCGTTCTCTTTAAGATTTTTTTCACTTATTAAATATGAAAAAGTATAAAAAGCGCAATCAGCAATTGCGATCATATAAATATTCCATTTTGCAATATTTATTGATTTGGAAAAAACCTCGTCATCAACCATTGCTGTATACTTCACGCCAATTCTAGTTTTTAGGTATCCGTACAAAGTTGTTTGAGTAACATGTGCTGATCTTTGTTGAATAAATTTTTGAAGATCGCCTTTTGATTTGATACTTTTAAAATAGCTTGTTACTTTTTCAACAGGAAATAAGTATTCACCCATTGTTTTTAGAGTAATTCTAAGTTTTTCAAGATTCAATTTCACGTTGTATTTTAAAAACCCCTATTTTACTTAACTTATAGCATTTCATATTGGTTTTAGGGTCCTTTTTTCTCTTTAAATTAAACTCATAATGGGTAAGGTTCCTACAACTAATAATACTTTTTACGTAAAAAGTTAAAAATAAATAGGGGGAAATATGTCAAATAAAGACGCATATTGGAATAAGACCAAAAACCATATGATCGTAACATTGGTTCTTTGGGCCTTCTTCTCATTAGTGATCTTCATGTTTGGTTCTGAACTGAACACGATGTCTTTTCTTGGCTATCCATTAGCATATTACATGACAGCGCAAGGTTCACTTCTTGCCTTTGTGATAATCTTGTTTTGGACTGCAAATAAACAAGAAAAAATCGACGAAGAACATGGTTTCTCAGAAAGAGAGGATGACTAATGTTTAAAGGAGATTTTATAAAAAACCTTCCTAAAATATACGGGACCTACACAGGTGGTTTCATAGTATTCATCATTTTGATGGCTATTGCGGAACAAGCTGGTGTGTCAGCTAAAAACATCGGAGTGATGTTCGTGGCTTTCACGGTTTTGATTTATGCCTTAATCGGTTATTTATCACGAACCATTCAAGTAGATGCCTACTATGTTGCAGGAAGACAAGTGCCAACCGTATTTAACGGGATGGCAACAGCAGCTGACTGGATGTCAGGTGCTTCATTCGTAGCCTTAGCGGGTGGAGTTTACTTTGGTGGTTATACTTATATGGCCTTCTTAGTAGGTTGGACAGGTGGATACGTACTTGTTGCAACTTTAATGGCTCCGTACCTAAGAAAATTTGGATGTTACACAGTTCCTGATTTTATCGGAACACGATACGGTGGTAATCTCGTAAGAGCTTGCGCAGTATTCGTGCTTTTCATAGCATCATTTACTTACGTAACTGCACAAATTAACGCTACGGGTACAATTGCTTCTAGAGCTCTTGGAATTCCGTTTGAAGCAGGTGTATGGGTAGGATTAATAAGTATCCTTATCTGTTCAATGCTTGGTGGAATGAGAGCCGTAACTTGGACTCAGGTTGCTCAGTACATTGTATTAATCATCGCTTACTTGATACCAGTATTCTGGATCAGTTCAAACGTTGGTGGAGGAATTTTCCCACACTTAATGTTAGGTGATGAAGTTGCAAGACTTGGTGAACTTGAACAACAATTTGGACTAGTTAAAAACAGCGCCGCAGATATGAAAGCAGCTGGGGTACCAGGAGGATTGAAATACATCTCTGGAACTCACTCTGGAGTACCTGAAGGTGGAATGGCTGTCTGGAAATACTTATCGTTAGCGATTTGTATGATGGTGGGAACTGCATCGTTACCTCATATCTTAATGAGATACTTTACAACTCCTTCTGTAAGAGCAGCAAGAAAATCAGTAGCTTGGTCGCTATTCTTTATTTTCTTACTTTACTCTTCAGCGCCTATGTTAGCGACATTGTCTAAGTTGGCATTAATGGATCCAAATCTACCAACTGGAATTATCGGAAAATCTATTTCTGAAGTTCAGTCGATAGAATGGGTACAAAGATGGTCTGAAGTTAAACAAGTATTTATCGCAGACTTTAATGGTGACGGCATACTTCAGTTGAACGAATGGTTCATGAGAGGTGACGTTGTAGTATTAGCTACTCCAGAAGTAGCGGGACTACCGTTTGTAATCTCTGGACTAGTGTTTGCTGGAGGTATGGCTGCTGCCATGTCAACTGCTGACGGTCTTGTGTTAGCGATATCAAATGCTTTATCTCATGATATTTACTACAAAATCATAGATCCAAAAGCTGATACAGCTAAAAGACTTTTAGTTGCTCGTGTACTTCTAGTAATAATCGGAGCTGCAGGTGCTTACATAGCCTCTTTCAGGCTAACAAGTATCTTAGGTTCGGTTGCTTGGGCATTCGACTTTGCAATGTCAGGCTTATTCTTTCCACTTGTACTTGGTGTATGGTGGAAGAGAGCTACTAGAGCTGGTGCAATCGCTGGTATTGTATCGGGAATTGCTTCAGGAACAATATACTTATTGTGGGTGTTCCCTAAATTCTCTGTGCCAATATTCGGTGGTGTAAATACTCCATTCTTAGGTATCGACCACTTAAGATTTGGTTTAATCGGTGCACCGATCTGTTTAGTGGTAATGGTTGTAGTTAGTTTAATGACTAAAGAACCATCTCCGTCTGTACAGAAAATGGTAGACGATACAAGAATACCAACAGGTAAGGCTATTCTTGGTAAGCAACACTAAAAAATAATTATTTAAAATTAAGAGGGGCGATTTTTTCGCCCCTTTTTTTTTACCTAAATCGTGATATTTTAAAAATATGATACCTACTTGGGCAATCGTTTTAGATTACGTTCTGGGAACAATAATGTGGACTTTAATAGGTCGAGCATTCATGAACATTTTTCAAAGAGAGGACTCTACGTTTTTTTTTATGAGAGTTTTCGTCAAATACACAAATCCAATTATTAATTTATTTAAATTTATCACACCAAGCTTTTTATTTGGCCCGTTTATAGCTCTATATGTTGCTTGGTTTTTTTACTTATTTAGATTTTACGCGATGCCATACATTTTAGGTTATGATGTGTGGGGAATGCTAGCTTTTCCACTTGAAAGTGATTTTTCAAGACAGCTTTACCAGTTATTCAACTAATACCTTAATTTTTTTGACAAAGTTTTAGTTTAAAATATAAACAAATTATGAAAGGTATAATAAAAATTTCACCTTCAATTTTATCTGCTGATTTTAGCAAATTAGGAAGTGAGGTGATTTCTTTAGAAAAAGCTGGTGCTGATTATATTCATATTGACGTTATGGATGGACATTTTGTTCCTAATTTAACCATCGGCCCAGAAGTTATAAAAAAACTACGACCACTAACAAAAAAAACATTTGATGTTCACTTAATGATATCTCCGGTGGATAATTTTGTAAAAGATTTTGCTGATGCTGGGGCAGATATTATTACTTTTCATCCAGAGGCTACTTCAAACGTCTCAAAAACTATAAAATTAATTAAAGAGCAAAATAAAAAAGTTGGGATCTCTCTTAAACCAAAATCTGAAATAAATTTAATAGAAAACTATATAAACGAAATAGACTTAGTTTTAATTATGAGTGTAGAACCCGGATTTGGTGGGCAAAAATTTATGCCTGAAGTACTTAAAAAAACAAAAGCTGTAAGAGATTTAATAAATAAAGAAAAATTAAGTGTTGATGTTGAAATCGATGGTGGAATTAATTTTGAAAATTGTTCAAAAGTTAAAGAAGCAGGTGCTAATATACTTGTGTCCGGGTCTACTGTCTTTAAAGAAAATAAAGGTGACTTAAAGAAAAATATAGAAATTCTTAGAAATAATTAATAAATGTTTGGCCTGAAAAGTGTCTATCTTTATTTGATTGCATGTCAAATTACACTCATCAAATTTTTTAAGAAGTTTTACTTTTCTTCTAAGAATTATAATAAGTCTCTTGAGTCAAAAATCCCACAACAAGTCTATTATAATCCTAATCCATTTCTACTATCAATTATTACTTCATACAGCGATCAGTCTTTCAAATTAAATGAAGTTGATGCAAATATTTTTTGGCTTGAAGACCAGAAAAAAGATGCAGAAAAACTACATGATTTTTTTTGGCTTAATCTAATTGATAGAAAAACTGAATATAAAAATATTAAGAAAATTATTTATATTTGGCTTTTAAAAAATTCAAAATATAAAAAAAAAATATGGAATACCTCAACTTTAAGTGCAAGAGTTACTAGTTGGATTTTAAATATTGATATAATTTTGAACAATAGCACATTTGACTTCAAAAAAAATTTTTTGAATAGCATTATAAATCAAACAAATCATTTAAAGAAAAATATTAAATTTGAAAAAGATCTCTCAAAAAAGATAAGGATACTTACTGCTATCATTATAACCGGTCTAGTATTTAAAGAATATGAGGATAATTATAATTTGGGCATTAAAGAGTTAGAAAAACTAGTAAAAGATTTTTTTGACGATAAAGGTTTTCCTCTATCTCGTAATCCTGGAGATCTTTTATTTTTCACGAAATATTTAATTTTCTGCAAAGAAATTATTAAAGATAGTCAGAAATATGTTCCAGAATTTTTAGAAGATATAATCGAAAAAAATCTTGAGTGTATTAACTTTATTAAGACACCAGATGATCAACTGCCCTTATTTAATGGAGCTAACTCAATGAAAGTTAAAAAATTTGAGAAATATTTAAAAAATATTAAAACAAATACAAAAATCCAAAACCTAGGTGGGTTTTATAGGATTAAACATAAGAATCATTTTTTCCTTATGGATATTGATAAACCTCCTCAAAAAAGATTTTCCAAATCTTACCAGTCAGGACCTTTATCTTTTGAATATTTTTTAGATGGAGTTAAAATAATTTCAAATTCTGGATTTGGTAGCAATATATCAAAAAAAATAGAACAATTAAGCAGAGTTACTGCATGTCAATCTACATTAACTATAAACGATACTTCTATAACTAAATTTGAAACAAATGAGATGATTAATAATATTTTTGGAAGTTCAATCCAAAATAGTTTTAAATCTTTTGATCTTATATCAAAAAATGAAGATAATATTCTTGGTTGTTCAGCATCTAATAATGGTTATGAGAGAAAGTTTGGATGCACACATAGAAGAGAAATATATATAGACAAGGTAAATGATTACTTAAAAGGCATTGACCATATTTTTAAAGCGAAAGACGGATACCCAATTAGATATGCCTTAAGATTTCATATAAACCCGGATTTAAGTGTGGTTAAAACTATGAGTGGAAACAGTGCTTTAATTCAAATTTCAAAAAATAAATCCTTACTCTTCACTGTAAATAACGAAAACTTAGAGATAGAAAAAAGCGTATTTTTAGGTAAAAAAAAAATAATAGATAATGCTTGTATAACAATCAGTGGTAATTTAGTTAATAAAAATAAAACCTTTAATTGGGAAATTAGAAAAAATATTTAATAATGAAATTAAGTGTAAAAAATGCTTTAATATCTGTTTCTAATAAAGAAAATCTTGTTTCATTACTTAAAACTCTTAAAAAGTTTAATATAAACATTATAAGTTCAGGTGGAACTCACGCTTCAATAAAAAAATTAGGCTATGTATGTACAGAATTATCAAAGTTTACTGGTTTTAAAGAAATGTTAGATGGTAGAGTTAAAACTCTCCATCCTAAAATACATGCAGGAATTCTACATGATAGGAAAAATAAAAAACATAAAAATGAGATGTCTAAAATAAATTTTCCTGCTATCGACCTGATAGTAGTTAATTTCTATCCATTTCAAAAAATAGTAAGAAATACAAATAATCCAAAACAAATAATTGAAAATATAGATATTGGTGGACCAACAATGGTTAGAGCTGCTGCTAAAAACTTTAAAAATGTTACTATAATTACTAATATTAGTGATTATGGATATTTAACTAAAGAATTAGATACTTTTAAGGGAAAAACTTCTTTAAAATTTAGAGAATATATGGCTTCAAAAGCTTTTGGTTTAACAGCTTATTATGATGCTATGATTGCAAATTGGTTTAACACAAAACTTAAAATTCAATTTCCAGAAAGAAAAATAATATTTGGTAGAAAGTTGCAAGAATTAAGATATGGGGAAAACCCTCATCAACGAAGTTCTATTTATGTAAGTGATTATCAAGATCAACAGCTTGGATTTAACAAAATCCATGGAAAGGAATTAAGCTTTAATAATTATAATGATATGTTTGCATCATTGCAGATATTAAGTTCATTAAAAAAAAACACTGGAACTGTAATTGTTAAACACGCAAACCCTTGTGGTGTCTCTACAAACAAAGTGCCATTAACTTCGTTTAAAAATGCTTATGCATCCGACCCCATAAGTGCTTTTGGCGGGGTAATTGCTTGTAATTATAAGATTAATAAAAAAATTGCTTCTGAGATAAACAAAAATTTTTTAGAGGTCATACTAGCTAGAGGTTTTGATAAAGAGTCCTTAAAGATATTAAAAAATAAAAAAAATCTAAGAATAATTGATATTTCTAATTTTAAACCTAAGAGTCTTACTTCAATTAAGTCTTACGACGGTTCTTTTTTAGTACAAAGCAAAGATAATGTTATTATAGATAGAAAAAAAATGAAATGTGTTACTAAATTAAAACCTTCCAAAAAAGACCTAGCCGAAATTGAGTTTGCTTTTAATATTTGTAAATATGTTAAATCAAATGCAATCGTTTTATCTAATAGTTTTTCAACAATTGGTATTGGCGCTGGTCAACCAAGTAGATTAGATAGTTGTAAAATTGCAGTTCAAAAAGCAAAACAGTTTCAATCTGCAAAGATAAAGAATTCTATAGCTGCATCAGACGCTTTTTTTCCCTTTGTAGACGGTATAAATATTCTTATTAAAGCTGGTGTAAAAACTATAATTCAGCCAGGTGGATCAATGAGAGACCAAGAAGTCATCAATGCTGCAAACAAAGCTAAAATAAAAATGCTTTTTACTGGTATCAGGCATTTCAATCACTGATTAATTTTATCTAATTTTGCAGCTAATATAAAATCACTTTCAGCTAATCCTTTAATAGCGTGAGTAAAGATCTTTATTTTGCAATAACCCCAACCAAAAGAAATGTCCGGGTGATGATTTTCTTCTTCGGCTATGTTGCCAACTTTATTTACAAATTCTTGACTTTTTTCAAAATTTTTGAACTTAAATTCCTTTATTAAATAAAAGCTTTTATCTTCATTGCTTTTGACGTCCCAACCATCAATTTTTTTTAAGTATTTATGTATCTCACTTGTATCAAATGGAGGAATATTTCCCTCACAAGGCACACATTTTTTTTTTGATAAATCGCTCATATTTTGGAGCGGGCAAAGGGGTTCGAACCCTCGACCTTCTCGTTGGCAACGAGACGCTCTACCACTGAGCTATGCCCGCTTATTTTTAAAGTTTAACCATATAATTTAAAGAAAGCAAGTTTAAGTCGCAACATTAATAAAATGTCACTACCTACTAGCCAATTTTTTTTATATAATTAAAATATGAAAAAATTTCCAGAGACAATACCGGTCTTTCCATTAAGTGGGGTTATATATTTTCCTAAAACAAATCTTCCATTAAATATTTTTGAACAAAGATATTTAGATTTGGTTAACGATGCTTATAAAAAAGATAAGTTTATGGGAATGGTGCAAACAAAAAAAGAAAATGACAAAGTATATAGTATTGGATGCTTAGGTAAAATAAGCGATCTTCAAAAAAGTGCTGATGGTAGAATTTTGATTAATTTAACTGGAATATCAAGATTTAAGATTTTAAAAGAAATTTCTAACAATAAATTATATCGTGAATTTCAAGTTGACTATGAAAATTTTACAAATGATATAACCAACATTTACAATGATATTGATGCAAATTCCATGATAGAAAAAGCTAAAATATTTTTTAAAAGGAATGGCTTGTTGCTTAACTGGAAAGAATTCGAAAAACTTGAACATTCTCAAAGAATAAATACTTTAGCAATGATTGCACCAATAACTAATGAGGAAAAACAAAAACTTCTTGAGTCAATTACCTTAGAGGAAAAAATAGAAACTCTCGAAAGTATAATAAGTTTTTACCTTCATCAAACTAGTCAAAATAACGAAACAATACAGTAAGATTAATTTGCTGATTTATTCATCGAATCGAAAAAATCGGCATTATTTTTTGTGTTTTTTAATTTAGAAATTAAAAATTCTATACCATCCATAGTGCCCATCGGGCTGATAATTCTTCTAAGAACATTCATCTTAGATAAATCGTCTTTTTCAAATAATAGTTCCTCTCTTCGAGTGCCCGATCTAGTGATATCTAACGCTGGATAAATTCTCTTATCGGCTACTTTCCTATCTAAAATTAATTCTGAATTACCGGTTCCTTTAAATTCCTCAAAAATCACTTCATCCATTCTACTTCCAGTATCAATAAGCGCTGTAGATATAATAGTCAATGATCCTCCCTCTTCTACATTACGAGCAGCACCAAAAAATCTTTTTGGTCTTTGAAGAGCGTTTGCGTCAACTCCTCCGGTCAAAACTTTTCCTGAACTCGGGATAACTGCATTATATGCTCTACCTAGTCTCGTAATTGAGTCTAATAGAATAACGACATCTTTTTTATGCTCTACTAATCTTTTTGCTTTTTCTATTACCATCTCAGCTACAGCAACGTGTCTAGAAGCAGGTTCATCAAAAGTTGATGCTACCACCTCACCTTTAACAGAGCGCTGCATGTCGGTCACTTCCTCAGGCCTTTCATCAATAAGTAGAACCATTAAATAACATTCTGGATGATTAGCAGTTATTGACTGAGCAATATTTTGAAGAATTATAGTTTTTCCAGCTCGTGGCGGTGATACAATTAATGAACGCTGACCTTTGCCAATTGGACTCACTAGGTCTATTAACCGAGCTGTATTGTCAGGTTTTTTCTCTACCTTTGTAGTTTCAACTTCTAATTTAATTCTCTCATTAGGATAAAGGGGGGTCAGGTTATCAAATGCAATTTTATTTTTACCTTTCTCCGGCTCGTCGAAATTAATCTTATTTACTTTTAAAAGCGCAAAGTACCTCTCTGCATCCTTGGGGCCTCTTATCTCTCCCTCAACTGAGTCACCAGTACGTAAGCCAAATCTTCTAATTTGACTTGGACTAACGTATATATCATCTGGTCCTGGCAAATAATTTGACTCTATGGCTCTTAGAAAACCAAAACCATCTTGTAAAACCTCAAGTACACCGGTTGCAGTAATCTGTTCATTTTTTTCAGCTAATTTTTTTAAAATTGCAAAAAGAATTTCTTGCTTTCTTAACGTACTTGGGTTTTCTATGCCAAGCTTTTCGGCTTCGTTAATAAGTTCTGCTGGATTTTTTTGTTTAAGTTCTTGTAGATTCATGGATTAGTGTTGATTAATAGGAAAGTACTCAAAATATATGACTTTTTATAAAAAATTCAAGACCTTTTATAATGGCTTAAAAATAACAACAAATACAACAACAATAAGTATAATTGTGGGAATTTCGTTAATTATTCTAAAAAATTTTGAACTTTTAGTGTTAGTATCTAATGCGAAATCTCCAAGATATTTGCCGAGAATAAAATGGTAATAAGTTAAAATTATAACCAACACAGTTTTAATTTGCATCCATAACTCCGAAAGAACTTCTAATCCGATACTATGAATCAGCAGTAAACCAAAAAGCCAAGAAAGCAACATAGCCGGCATCATTATATAATTATAAAGCTTTCGCTCCATTGTTTTAAATACTTTTTTTTGAGAGTCATGATCGGCCTCTGCATGATAAACAAATATTCTTGGTAAATACAATAATCCTGCCATCCAAGAAATAACTGCTATTAAGTGTAATGACTTAAATAAAAGATAATAATTCATTATTAAATATATTTTTCTATTAATTTTTTAAATAGATTAATATGGTCTGGATTATCATTAAGACATGGGATGAGGTCAAAGTTCTTGCCACCCTTGTTTAGAAAACTTTCTCTTCCTTGAATATTAATTTCCTCTAAGGTTTCCACGCAATCTGATGCAAATCCTGGACAAATTACTAATAAATTTTTAATTCCTTTATCTGGTAAGTCCTCTAGTGTCTTATCGGTGTAAGGTGTAAGCCATTCTTGAGGACCAAACCTTGATTGAAAAGTTGTCTGAATATCTATTTGATCGAACTTCTCTTTCATCAATCTAGTAGTTTTATGACAATAACAATGATATGGGTCACCTTTGTTAAAGTATTTCTTTGGAATGCCGTGGTAGGAAGAAATAATTAAGTCTGGTTTCCAAGAAATACTTTCTATTTTTCTTTTAATACTATTTATTAAAGCCTCGATATAAATTGATTCGCTTTCATAATGTGGAATAATTTGTATGCTAGGCTGCCATCTCATGTCCATTAGTGATCTATAAACCTCATCGCAAACAGTTGCTGTTGTCGGTGCTGCATACTGTGGGTATAAAGGAAGAATAGTTATATTCTCACATCCCTGATTTTTAAGATGGTTTAGTTTTGATTTAATACTCGGATTTCCATATCTCATTGCAAAATCGACGATTATTTTTTCGCTTCCGATTTTCTTTTTTAATTTTTCTGCCTGAGTTCTAGTATAATAAAGAAGTGGAGATTCATTTGTTTCTTTCCTCCAAATCTTTTTATATGCGTGTGCTGTCTTTGATGGTCTAAAAGTAAGTATAAATAAATTTAGAATAATTTGCCATATAAAAGGATTAACTTCTATAACTCTTTTGTCGGATAAAAATTCTTTTAAATATTTTCTTATATCCCACCAACTTGTTGAATCCGGGGTTCCGAGATTAATTAATAATATGCCTTTTTTACCAAAATTTATTTTTGGATGATCATCATTCATCTTAATATTCCCTAAAAAACTTTAATAACTTCTTTACTTGATCTGGATCTGTTTGTGGTAACATACCATGTCCTAAATTAAAGATATAAGGCAATCCATTAAATGCGTCTAAATATTTTTTTGCTTCATAAATCATTTTTTGTTCTCCTAATAATAGATTTTTTGGATCCAGACCTCCTTGAATTACAGTGTTCTTGAGATTCTTTATAGCCCAGAGTGGGTCAATATTATAATCAATATTTAACCCATCCGGTTTTACTACGTCATTAAATTCTTTATATTTTTCTTTAATCCCTCTTGGAAAGCAAATGGTTGGAATTTTCATTGTTTTGCAAAACTCAACTATTTTTAAATTTGGTATGTAGCAGTAATTTGGTAAATCTTTAGGCGATAATAAACCAGCCCAAGAGTCAAATACTTGAACTACATCAGCGCCTG
>CACAWM010000016.1 GCA_902536205.1 uncultured Pelagibacteraceae bacterium
GCAGCTTTATTTATAGCAATTTTAATTAGATCTTTTATTTTTCAACCTTTTTATATTCCTTCGTCTTCTATGGAGCCAACTTTATTAGTTGGAGATCGCATATTTGTCTCAAAATATATATATGGTTATAGCAAACATTCGCTACCGTTCAGTCCTAATGTTTCTAATAAACGTTACTTTTCAAAGTCTCCAAAGCAAGGAGATTTAGTAGTTTTCAAAACACCTGCTGATAATAGGACGGATTACATTAAAAGATTAATTGGAATGCCTGGTGACACAATTCAATTTGTTAATGGAGACTTAATAATTAATGATAAGAGAATTGAAAGAACACAAGCAGAAAATATAAAAAACATAAAATGTGGAAAATTTAAACTTGAAACAAATTCTTATGTGGAAACCTTACCTAATGGCACAAAACACTTAGTTGTATATAAAAAACAAGGGTCTTTGCAAAACTCCAAAATCTTTAAGGTACCTCAAGATCATTATTTTTTACTTGGAGATAATAGAGACTGTTCCAAGGATAGTAGATATTTAGATAGTGTCGGATATGTTAGTACATTAAATTTAGTTGGTGAAGCTGAGATAATATTTTTTTCGAACGATACCAATATCAGTAGTTTATTTAAATTTTGGAATTTAGATAAATCATTCAGATTAGAACGATTATTTAAAGTATTATAATGGAAAAAAAGATTAAAGAACTTGAAAAAATTATAAAATATAATTTTAGCAATTTATCTTTATTAGAAAAAGCATTAACCCATAAAAGCTTTAGTAATACTATTAATAATGAAAAATTGGAATTTTTAGGTGATAGAGTTTTAGGATTGGTCATCTCTGAAAAACTTTTGGAAAAATTTCCTAGTGAGAAAGAGGGGATAATTGATAAAAAATTTGCTAATTTAGTTAATAAAAAAACTTGTTCACTTATAGCGAAAAAAATAAATTTAAAAAAATATATTCAATTAGGAGACTCACATAAAAAGCTCGAGAGGTCTGCGGATAAAATTAGCAGTGATTGCTTAGAGGCCATAATTGGGGCAATTTATTTGGATGGTGGACTAAAATCAGTTGAAAAGTTTATATTTATATTCTGGGAAGAATTTTTATTGAAATCAACTTTTACATTAATCGATTCTAAAACAAAACTTCAAGAGTTTAGTTTGAAAAAATTTAAGGAGTTACCAAAATATGTTTTTTTTAAAAAAACTGGACCACAACATAGGCCATTATTTAAAACAGAAGTACAAATTCCTCATTCAAAAAAAATTATTGGAATTGGTTCATCAAAAAAAAATGCTCAACAAGATGCTGCAGCTAAATTATTAAAAATTTTGAATATATGATTTGGGAAGATGAATGCTATTTGCTATCTAAAAGGAAATTCAGAGAAAATGCAAATATCATTAATATTTTTACACAAAATAAAGGTAAAATTGACGGCATTGTTTACGGCGGTACTTCAAGAAAAATAAGAAATTACTTACAAATATCTAATAAACTTTTTGTATCTCATACATCTAAAAGTGACAATAAAATTGGATATTTTAAAACAGAATTAATTAAACCTATTTCGCCTTTATATTTCAATGATAAAGAGAAAACTTCTGCATTAGTTTCAATTTGTACTTTATTAAATCTATTATTACCCAACTCGCAGCCGAACCAAAAAATTTACCTTTCTTTTGAAAAATTAATTAATTCACTTAATTTAGAAAACTGGATTTTCATTTATATTTTTTTTGAAATAAACCTAATTAAGGAATTAGGCTTTGACACAAACTTAATTGAACACTCTGATAAAATAAACAAAAAGACTGATTTTTTAAAAATCAAAATTGATGGATATATTTATGAAATTCCAAACTATTTAATTAATGAAAAAATACCTGAAAAATATTCAAAACAGATTATTCGTAAATCCCTTAACTTTTCAAGACAAGTCATGCTAAATAAGTTTTTTATTCCTAATAACTTACCATTTCCGAAATCACGGATAATTTTTGAAAACTATTTCAACTAAATTTAAAGTTTATTAGTAATATCCAAAGCAAAATATGAAACGATAGCGGTTGCTCCAGCTCTTTTAAAACACATTAAACTTTCGATAATTGCTTCCTCATTAATTAATTTATTTTTAATCCCGCTTTTTATAAGACTATATTCACCTGAAACTTGATAAGCTATAACTGGTATTTTGAAATTTTCTTTTACTTTTTGAATAATATCTAAATAGGGTAAACCAGGTTTTACCATTACCATATCTGCACCTTCCTTAATATCTAAAGCCACCTCACGTAAAGACTCATCTTTATTAGAAAAATCCATCTGATAATTCTTTTTATCACCTTTAAGAGATTTTTTTGATCCAACTGCATCTCTAAAAGGTCCATAGAAGTTAGATGCATATTTTACTGCATAGGAAAGAATTTGTACATCATGATAATTATTTTTATCTAAGTGTTTCCTAATTTTTCCAACCCTCCCATCCATCATGTCCGACGGTGCTATCACGTCACAACCCATTTGTGCTTGTAATAAAGATTGTTTCAATAAAACGTCTACAGTTTTATCGTTAAGTACGTAATTATTCTTTATTAAACCATCGTGTCCGTGTGAAGTGTAAGGATCTAATGCAACATCACACATTATCCCAACTTTATTTTTAAAATTTTTTTTTATATACCTTATAGCTTTACAAACTAAATTATTTTCATTGAGAGATTCATTTCCATATTTATCTTTCCTTTTATTAGGTGTTAGTGGAAAAAGGGCCACCATAGGTATTCTATGTCTGATAATTTTGCCTATAATAACTCCCAGTTTATCTATAGTGTATCTGTATATCCCAGGCATTGATTTAACAGGCTGTCTTTTATTATTTCCCTCTATGAGGAAAATTGGATAGATCAGGTCACTACTTGAGAGGTTGTTTTCCTGAACTAATCTTCTAGACCAATCGTATTTTCTGCTTCTTCGTAGTCTTAAACTAGGATATTTACCAGTAATCATGCTATAATATATTTAATGCGACAAATGTATTATACAAATATATAATACAAAGAGATAAATAACAATAACTCATGACCATAGACTCAAAAAATATAGTTAATTTAAATTTAAAAAAAGAAGAAAAAATTTTAGATTTTTCAGATTTCCATAAACAAAATATTAAATTTGATATTGCAAAGTTACAAGAGGCATACAAGCAAATAATACAAACAAAAAAATTTGATGATGGTGGAGGAATATCTCATTTTGGCGCAATTTGCTTAACAAGAAAACCTGGTGATCCAGAGTCAGTAAAAGGAAATAAAGCTAGAGGAGTATATTGGACTAAACCAGATAAATCAGGAAAAGAAGTATCAAGAGACGTACATATAGATGAAGAGGAATATTCGGAATTTATACCTGATTATGAAAATACTTATTTTAAAGAAGTTTTTGACATCATATCATCTAAATACAAGTTAGGCAGAGTAAGAATTTTATTAAAAGAGCCTAGATCAACTTTGAGTTGGCATAGAGATCCAGAACCTAGGTTACATATACCTATTATTACAAATCCAGGATGCATAATGGTTATTGATAATGTTGCCAAACACATGCCTGCTGATGGATCAGTTTGGATAACAAATAATACTAAGTATCATAACGCATTTAACGGAGGTGAAGAAAATAGAATTCATCTTGTTGCATGTGTTTTAGATTATAAATTTAATTAAATTGAGTTTCTTATTTAAAAAAATTTGTATTGCTTCAGACCACGCTGGTTATAATTTAAAAGAAATAATTAAAGATCATCTTATTAATAAACACATATCAATTTTTGATTTAGGACCGTACGAAAACAAATCAGTAGATTACCCAGATTATGCTAAAAGATTAGCAAAACGAGTCAAAGCCAAAAAAAGTGATATTGGAATTCTAGTGTGCGGTTCTGGTACAGGTATGGCCATAAGTGCCAATAAAATCAGAGATATAAGGGCAGCTGTTTGCTATAATCCAAAGTCAACTAGATTGTCTAGACAGCACAATAATGCTAATATAATAGCTATAGGAGCAAGATTAACAAAAAAAAGTCTATCATTGAAGTTAGTGGAATTGTTTTTAAAGACTAAATTTGAAGGCGGTAGACACCTAAAAAGAATTAAAAAAATATAATGTCAGTAATTAAAATAGATAAATATTTAAATAGTTTTTTTAAACTAAAACTGCAAGATGCAGATAAAGAACTTTACAATTCAATTAGAGATGAATTTATAAGACAACAAAATCATATTGAATTAATTGCTTCAGAAAATATTGTATCAAAAGCTGTTTTAGAAGCACAAGGCTCAGTTTTAACTAACAAATATGCAGAAGGTTATCCGTCAAAAAGATATTACGGTGGATGTGAACACGTAGATGTTTCTGAGAATTTAGCTATCGAGCGAGCAAAAAAACTATTCGATTGTAAATTTGCAAACGTACAACCTCACTCTGGCGCGCAGGCAAATGGTGCAGTTTATTTAGCGCTTTTAAAACCAGGTGATACTACATTAGCAATGAGTTTAAATTCCGGTGGCCACTTAACCCATGGCGCTAAACCAGCTCAATCCGGTAAGTGGTTTAATGCACTTCATTACGAAGTTGATAAGGAGACAGGTTTAATTGATTACAGTGCTGTTAAAAAACTTGCTATAGAAAATAAACCTAAACTTATAATTGCTGGAGGCAGTGCTTACTCAAGAATAATTGATTTTAAAAAATTTAGAGAGATATGTGATAAAGTAGGTGCATATCTTTTAGTTGATATGGCACATTTTTCTGGTTTAGTAGCTGGAGGAGCTTATCCAAATCCAACTAAGTATGCTGATGTTGTAACTTCTACAACACATAAAGTTTTGAGAGGTCCAAGAGGAGGGATCATTTTAACGAACAACGAGGAATTAGCTAAAAAATTTAATAGTGCAATTTTCCCTGGGTTACAGGGAGGACCGCTAATGCATGTGATTGCAGCCAAAGCAGTTTGTTTTAAAGAGGCTTTGTCTGATAAATTTAAAACATATACGAAAAATGTAATTAATAATGCAAAAGTTCTATCAGAGAGATTATCTGAAAAAGGCTTTAAAATTTTTTCAGGTGGTACAGACACTCATTTAATGCTTCTCGATTTAAGATCATTCAAAGTTACTGGTAAAGACGCGCAAGCATCATTAGGAAGAGCAAACATAACTTGTAATAAAAATGGAATTCCTTTTGATACAGAAAGCCCATTCGTAACTTCTGGAATTAGGTTGGGCACTCCTGCTTGTACTACTCGAGGTTTTAAAGAGGAAGAATTCAAATTAATTGCAGATTTAATTTATAAAGTAGTAAAAGGTTTGAGCGAGAACAAAACAGATAATTCAAAAATTGAAAACGAAGTAAAAAAAGAGATTGTTGACCTTTGTTCATCCTTTCCAATATATGGAAATTAAATATATTTATGCTTTGTCCTTTTTGTAGAGAAAAAGATACATCAGTAGTTGACTCTAGGCCAACAGAAGATGGTACAGCTATAAGAAGACGAAGGCTTTGTGGTTGTGATAGAAAAGAAAGATTTACCACTTTTGAACGAGTACAATTTCAGGAACTTACTGTTATTAAAGGAAATGGTAATAGAGAACCATTTGATAGAGATAAAATATCAAAATCTATAAGAATTGCTACAAGGAAAAGACCAATAGATTCAGAAACAATCGAAAAATTTATATCAAAAATAGTAAGAAACCTTGAGGGTTTGGGTGAGAGTGAAATACCCACACCTACTATAGGTAAGTTTATTATGGATGGACTGTCTTCTTTAGATAAGGTTGCCTATGTTCGTTTTGCTTCGGTTTATAAGAATTTTAAAGAAGCAAAAGATTTTGAACAATTCATAGGCAACTTAGATGAAAACAAATCATAATCGTTTTCTCGATTTAGCTTTTTATTTAGCAGAAAAAAATATAGGTCAAACAGGACCAAACCCATCTGTAGGATGTGTAGTAGTAAAAAATGGCTCTGTTATCTCTTCTGGTACTACATCAAAAAAAGGAAGGCCTCATTCTGAGTATAATGCTTTAAATAATTTAAAAAATTGTTCAGGAGCTTCTTTATATACAACTCTTGAGCCTTGTACACACATTGGAAAAACCCCACCATGTGTAGATATTATTATAAAAAAAAAAATTAAAAACGTATTTTATGCTTTTGAGGATCCAGATATAAGAACGTTTAAAAAAGCAAAAAAAATTTTAAAAATTAATGGAATAAACAGTAAATTAATTAAATCTAAAAGATTTAATGAATTTTATAAAAGTTATTTTTACAATAAAAAAACTTCTAAACCATATATTACGGGTAAAATTGCGATTTCTAAAGACTATCGGACTATAAGTAAAAAAAAAAGATGGATAACAAACGATACCTCAAGAAAAATTGTTCATTTATTAAGAAATAAATACGATTGTATCATGTCTACATCAAAATCTATAAATAATGATAATGCTTTACTTAATTGCAGAATTGAAGGTTTAAATAATGACAAACCAGATTTATTTATTATAGATTTAAATTTAAAGCTTAAAAAAAATTTAAATTTGAATAACTTGTTAAAGAAAAGAAAAACTTACTTAATAACATTAAAAAAAAATATTAAAAAAATAACAAAATACAAAAAACTAGGGTTTAGATTTATTTTAATTAATTCATTAGAAAATAAAGAGGATTTTAGTAAATTGTCTAAAAGAATTTATAAATTTGGCTATACTAGATTATTAGTTGAGTCTGGACTTACATTTTTAAATTATTTGATTAAAAATAATATCATGAACGACTTGTATATATTTAAAACTAATAATAATTTGGGTAAAAACGGTAAAAATAATAATACTATTGGATATTTAAAAAAAAGTTTTTTTTCTAAAAAGGTAACAATAGATTTAAATGGTGATAAGCTTTTCAAAAAAAAATTTAAATAATGTTTAATGGAATTATATATAATACTGGTAAGATAAAATACTTAAAAAGGGGTGTAAATAGTATTCATTTTGGTATCAAAACAAATATTAATTTTAAAAAAAAAGATATCGGTTCATCAGTATGTTGTGACGGCGTATGCTTAACCATAACAAAGATTATTGGAAATATTATTTATTTTTACATTTCAAACGAAACTTTAAAAAGATCAAATTTTAGATCACTAAAGGTTAACCAAATAATTAATTTAGAAAAATCTTTACTTTACGGTCAAGATATATCGGGTCACTTTTCTCAAGGTCACGTTGATACTACAGCAAAAATTATTAAAATAAATTTAATTGATAAAACATGGTTAATTAAATTAAAAATTTCAGACATAAAATTTAATAAATTTTTAGTTGAAAAAGCATCTATATCTATTAATGGAGTATCACTTACCATTTCAAAAGTTTATCAAAGCTTTTTTGAAATAAGCGTTATTCCCCATACTTTAAAACTTACAAACTTAAAGTATTTAAAACGAAATAGTTTAGTTAATGTAGAATTAGATATATTAAGTAAATATATATATAAATATTCTAATTAAATGACTAAAAATAGATTTTCAAAGATATCTTCAATTATACAAGATGCTAAAAAAGGTAAAATGTTTATTTTAGTTGATGATAAAAATAGAGAAAACGAAGGTGATTTGATCATACCTGGGTCTAAGTGTAATTCAAAAAGTATAAATTTTATGGCTAAACACGGAAGAGGTTTAATTTGTCTAGCATTAACTAAAAAACAAGTTGATAACTTAAAATTACCATTGATGTCTTCTGTAAATAGATCGAGGATGCAAACTGCTTTTACAATTTCGATAGAAGCAAAAAAAGGTATTACAACCGGTATCTCAGCTCAAGATAGAGCAAAAACTATTAAAACTGCTATTAATCCAAAAGTTAAAAAAAATGATATAATTTCCCCAGGACATGTATTTCCTCTAGTAGCAAGAAATGGCGGTGTTTTAGAGAGAGCGGGTCATACTGAGGCTTCAGTAGATATTTCTAAATTATCTAAATTAAATCCTAGTTCGGTTATTTGTGAAGTTATGAATGAAGATGGAAGGATGGCAAGGTTAAATGATCTTTTCAAATTTTCAAAAAAACATAAAATCAAATTAGCATCAATAGAGGATCTGATTTCTTATCGATTAAAATATGAAAAATTGGTAAAAAGACTATCATCTAGAACATCAACCATTAAAAATACTGGTAGAATTAATATTTATAACTATAAAAATAAATTAGAAAAAAATACTAATTATGTGATAACAAAAGGTAAGTTTAATCAAAAAAAATCTATTCCTGTAAGAGTTCTTTCAACTAAAATTAAATACAAGAATATTTTAAATAATCAAAAAATTAAAAGATCATTAAAATATTTGATGAAGTATAAAAATTTTCTATTCTTAATCATAAATAATCAAGATACTAATCATAAAGATAGCAGTATAAGCACATTAAGGTATTATGGAATTGGTGCGCAGATAATAAAAGATTTAAACGTAAAAAATATGATATTAATCTCTAGAAGTAGAAAAAAAATTATTGGTCTCGAAGGCTTCGGATTAAAAATTAAAAAACAAGTAATCATAAAATGAAAAAAATTTTAATTATAAATTCTAATTATTATAAAAATATATCCAGAAATTTAGTTTTAGGAGCAAAAAAAAAATTACACAAAACTAATAATAAGTTAAGTATTGTTGATGTACCAGGTATATATGAAATACCTATTGCAATAAGAAAAAATATTAAAAAATTCGATGGTTTTATCGCATTAGGTTGCGTCATAAAAGGACAAACTCCTCATTTTGATTTAATTTGTTTATCAACTTTTAATGCAATATTGAATATATCTATTCAGTTTAATAAGCCTATCTGTAACGGTATCATAACAGCTTATAATTTTAAACAAGCTGTAAGTAGAAGCAGCCTATCTATTAGTAAAAAACCCAATAAAGGATCCGAAGCAGCCATTGCTATGATTTCAATTCTTAAAAATGGAAAAAAAAAAATCTAAAAAAACCTCACCTAGAATAAAAGTAATTCAAAAATTATATAATTCATTGATGAATCCTGATGCACTAATAGAATATCCAAAAAGTCAGTATAAAAAATTTATTAAAGACATCGTAACAGGCACTCTAGAAAGATCAGATTTAATTGAGGAAAAAATAAATATTTTTCTAATAAAGGATATAGATTTAACAAAAACTGATAAATTACTTAAAATTATACTTTTTGCTGCTATTTTTGAACTAATGTTTAAACATGGAACGCCTAAAAAGGTCATTATTAATGAATATCTATTAGCCTCAGAACATTTTTTAGAGAAAATTCAAACAGGTTATTTAAACGCAATATTAGACAAAATAGCTAAAGAACTTAGAAAAGATGAATAAAAAAATGTTATTGGGTATAAGTTTAGCTTGCCTTTTTAATATTAATTTGGCATTTATGCGCTTTAAATCATGACAAACTATTTAGAATTACTTTATTTAATCTCTTTTATAGGTATTCTAGCTGTTGCCTATAGCTATCTTCTATCTGGTCAAATTATTTCATCTAGCGCCGGAAATTCAAGAATGCAAGAAATTGCAGAGGCAATTCAAATTGGTGCAAAGGCATATCTAAATAGACAATACAAAACCATTGCCATTGTTGGAATATTAGTTTTAGCAATAGTAACTTATTTTTTTAGTTATTTAGTAGGTATAGGATATTTTATTGGCGCTTTTTTATCAGGAGTTGCTGGTTATGTGGGAATGCTTATTTCAGTTAAAGCAAACGTGCGAACTGCTGAAGCAGCTCGTCAAAGTTTGCAATCAGGTTTAACAATAGCTTTTAAGTCAGGAGCGATAACCGGATTATTAGTTGCAGGTTTAGCTTTATTATCAATTACTTTTTATTATATAGTTTTAATTAATCTTAATGTAGATAACAGAGAAATTATAAACGCATTGGTAGCTTTAGGTTTTGGTGCTTCTTTAATCTCAATTTTTGCTAGACTGGGAGGCGGAATATTTACAAAAGGAGCTGATGTAGGAGCAGATTTAGTCGGGAAGGTAGAAGCAGGTATACCAGAAGATGATCCAAGAAACCCTGCGGTAATTGCAGATAATGTTGGTGATAATGTTGGAGATTGTGCAGGTATGGCCGCAGATTTATTTGAAACTTACGCAGTTACTATTGTTGCAACGATGGTGTTAGCATCAATTTTTTCTCCACAAGATTTAAATTTAATGATTTATCCATTAGCTATAGGGGGCGCTTGTATCATTACATCTATAATAGGAACCTGGTTTGTAAAACTAGGTAAAAGTAAAAATATTATGGGTGCCTTGTATAAAGGATTCATAGTTACAGCAATAACATCTTTGATAATTATGTATCCGGTTACCAATTCTATAGTGGGAATTAATAGCACATATAATAATAACGCTGGTGCAATTTTTACAGGCTTTGATTTATATATTTGTGGTGTTGTAGGTTTTGTGATCACTGGATTATTAATTTGGGTAACAGAGTACTATACTGGAACAAATTATAGACCAGTTAAAACTGTTGCAAAGTCGTCAACAACTGGACATGGAACTAATGTTATTCAAGGATTAGCTATTTCTATGGAAGCTACCGCTATTCCAGCTCTAATAATTGTAGCAGGAATTTTATACACAAATAGTCTTGCAGGATTATTTGGTATTGCAATAGCGGTCACATCTATGTTGGCACTTACTGGTATGGTAGTAGCACTAGATGCATATGGTCCAGTTACTGATAATGCTGGAGGTATTGCAGAAATGTCTAAACTTCCCAAGAACGTCAGAAAAACTACAGACGCCTTGGATGCAGTAGGAAACACTACTAAAGCTGTAACAAAAGGTTATGCTATAGGTTCCGCAGGATTAGGGGCTTTAGTATTATTTGCAGCGTACACTGAAGACATTAAATATTTTTCAACAGTAAAGGGCTCAGTTTTAGAGGGTGTGAATGTAACTTTTGACTTATCAGATCCATTTATTGTAGCAGGCTTATTGATTGGGGGCATGCTTCCGTATTTATTTGGATCAATGGGTATGCAAGCTGTTGGAAGAGCAGGTGGTGCCGTCGTAATAGAAGTTAGAAGACAATTTAAAAAGATACCTGGTATCATGAAAGGTAAAAGAAAACCTGATTACGGTAGATTAGTAGATTTACTTACAAAAGCGGCAATAAAAGAAATGATTGTTCCTTCACTCCTACCAGTTTTATCTCCAATTGTTCTTTATTTTGTAATTTTACAAATTGGTGGAATAGAGTCTGCATTATCATCCTTAGGCGCCATGTTATTGGGAGTAATCATAACTGGCTTATTTGTAGCTGTCTCGATGACAGCTGGTGGTGGAGCTTGGGATAATGCAAAAAAATATATTGAAGACGGTAATTTTGGAGGTAAAGGATCAGAAGCACATAAGTCTGCAGTAACTGGCGATACTGTCGGTGATCCCTATAAAGATACAGCTGGCCCTGCTGTTAATCCAATGATTAAAATAACCAATATTGTAGCTTTGTTATTGTTAGCTGTTATTGCCCACTAATTTATCTACTATTTCTGTTAGAATACATTTTAGATTTAATACTACTTAGAAAAGATTGAACAAAACTATCTTTCGTTAAATTATTTTCAGTTTTTTTCTCAGAAAAGTTCATCTTATTTATATCATTTTTATCATAAAATTTTTTACGTTTTAAAATTCCATATTTATCAAATTTAAGCACCAGAACATTATTTGACTTAATAACATTTTGGCCTAATTTATGAAAATCTCCCTTAGTAAGAACTCTTTCTATATATATCCACTGGTCGCTATCATCGATTGATTTAGTGTGAGGGACTCCTAAAAGTCTTATAACATCGTTTTTATTTTGTTTATTAATTGCTAATTGATTTGCTCTATTTTCTAAATATAAAATACCATGTTTGTTAGTTGGCTCTTGAAATTGACATGCAACTAAAATAAAAAAAATGCTATAAAGTATAATATTATTTTTAATAAAAACATACATGAGTAATAACCTATACAATATATTATTAACTTTATCTAGAAACAAATTTTTTTAGAGAGAAATAAGAAAAAAGTAACGAAATTTTAGAAAATATACTTTCAGTAAGATTTTTTTTTAAATTATTTGTAATAAATTTGGCTGTTCCCTCTGCTGTTTTTAAAGCAACGTTTCCAGTAAATCCATCTGTAACTATAACGTTAGATATACCACTCATAATATTATTTCCTTCGATATAACCCTGATAAATAAAATTATCTTGATTAGATAAATTTCTTAATCTTTGTGAAGCAATTTTTAACATTTCAGTGCCTTTCATTTCCTCGGATCCAACATTTAATAATGAAACTTTAGGTTTTTCGTTTGGAAATAAAGATTTAAACAATGCTGAGCCTAATTCTGCAAAATCTACTAAATTTTGATCACTACACTCAATATTTGCACCTAAGTCTAAAACTACGTTCATACCATTCTCATTTGGCCAGAGACCAGCAA
>CACAWM010000017.1 GCA_902536205.1 uncultured Pelagibacteraceae bacterium
ATAAGTAATAAAGTACATATTTTATTAAGATATTACACGCGTCATTATTTGCATGTAAATAACCTTTAATAATGTTATTTTTAATTATGAAAAAAGTAATATTAGGTGCAACCGGATCGATTGGATCGTCACTTGCAAAAAAGCTTGTAGATTCGGGAGAACAAGTACATTTGGTAGGGAGAGACGAAGGTAGTTTATCAGAGTTAGCAAACGAACTTAATTCTACATTTACAACGTGCGATGTTTTAGAAGAAAATTTTTCTGAAAAAATAATTAATGACCTTAAAGACGAGCAGGTGAATGGCTTAGCTTATTGTGTTGGATCAATAGATCTTAAACCTCTGAAGCTTACTAAAAAAAGTGACTTTATGCAGTCATTTAATTTAAATTTAGTTTCTGCTACAGAAATTATTAAATCTTTAGCTGACAATTTAAAAGCAAGCAAAGGGTCGATAGTTTTATTCTCAACAGTGGCTGTGCAACAAGGTTTTCCAAACCATGCCATAGTTTCATCTGCTAAAGGAGCAGTCGAAGGTTTAACTTTAGCTCTTGCCGCTGAATATGCTCCAAATATAAGAGTAAATTGTATTGCTCCTAGTTTGACTAATTCAAAAATATCAAATTTTTTACTTAAAAATGAGAAGATGGCTGAGAGTATTGCTAAAATGCATCCGCTTAAAAGAATTGGAGAAGGGGGAGACTCTGCATCTGTGGCAAAGTTTCTTCTCACAGATGAAAGCTCTTGGATTACTGGACAAATCTTTGGTGTTGACGGAGGAAGATCATCTGTCGCATAACAATTATTATTTAAATATTTAAATTCTTGTTATGAAAAGAGTTACAATTTTACTAATTACTTTATTTTTAAGTACCAGCCTAATGGCTGCAGGTAGCGATAGCAGCAGTAGTAGTAGTAGTAGCGGCAGCGAAAATTCAAAAGAGTCTTTGTATGATGATGCTGTTAAACTAGTTAAGCGTGCTGGTAAGTTAGAGAAAAAAGATAAAACTGAAAAAGCTAAAAAACTCTACACTCAAGCTTTTAAGAAATTAGAAAAAGCTTATAAAATAGATAAAAAGAATCCAGATATTTTAAATTATATGGGATTCACAACTAGAAAAGTTGGAAATTTTGACCAAGCTGAAAAATTTTACTTAGAAGGTTTAAAAATTAAACCAAATCATAATGGTATTAATGAATATTTAGGTGAACTTTACGTCCAGACAAATCAAATAAATAAAGCTAACGAGAGATTAGCAGTTCTTAAAAATTGCAATTGCGATGAGTATAATGAACTTCAGTTAATTATTAAGAATAAAGGCGTTAAAATCTATTAAGATAAATCTAAAGCAAATTTTTTTAATTTTTCAATAGGGATAAGATCTAATGTTTTAACATTAGTTTTTTTTAAATATACTTGACAGGCAGCTCCTTCTTCAATTGCTCTTGCATACCATGTAGCACATACGCACCAGGAATCTCCGTCTTTTAAACCAGGGAAACCAAATTCGGGATGAGGTGTAATTAAATCATTACCAACTTTTTTAGACCATTGTAAAAATTCATCAGTTACTTTTGCACACACGGTGTGCACTCCTCGGTCATTTTTATCTGTATTACAGCATCCGTCTCTAAACCATCCAGTTAAAGGATCATTAGAACATGGTTCAAGGGGTTCTCCAAAAACATTTTTTTGAATTTTTTCACTCATTTACTAAATACATTTGCAATTTTTTTATCAATTTCCAAATTAAAAGAAAAAGATCTTCTCTCACCTTTAGTTTTAAATGGATACGCTGTATGCATTAAATAGTGAGGAAATAATATCATATCACCCACTTTTGGTTGATGATTAAAAATACACTCACTCATTAGCATTTTGCTTCCATTAATAAAATCTATTGAGCCGTCAGTTTTAGTATTTTTTTTATTTTTAGAAATAAATTTAGGTATCTTTAAGTAACCAACTCCTGAAATATGCCCATCATGAAAATGAATAGGATTATATTCATCATTAAATTGACGAACTACCCAAAAATTTTTTATTTTAATTTTCGAAATTTTTTTCCCTAAACTTTTAAATATATAATTTTTTACTGCTTTAAATAAAATCTTTTCTAAGTTTTTTTTAATAAAATTTTTTGGTAATTGAAATTCTTGTTTAACTTGTCCGACTAGTTTATTTGAATAATCTAATTTTTTTAACAAATTTTTTTTTGAGGTAATTTTATCAACTTCAGTATTTATTTTTTTTATCGTATTCTTTGATAGTTTAAGACTTGCGATTTTAGGACCAAATGGGCTTAAAACTCTCATACTTATAATTTTGTAGGATTGGGTTGACCTTTGTAAACCTCTTCAGGATCAAATTTTTTTTTCTTTTCCTTAAAATCTAACTCAATTTCTTCAGCGTTTTTAATTGGCCCTAAAGGTATTGATCGATAAAAACAAGACTTGTACCCGACATGGCAACTCGCACCATTACCAATATCTACTGACATCCATAAAGCATCCTGATCATCATCAATTCTTAAATCGATTACTTTCTGAACAAATCCACTCGTTTTACCTTTGTGCCATAAAGCTTTTTTAGATCTACTCCAATAATAAGCCTCTTTTGTTTCAATAGTTTTTTTAAGAGCTTCTGCATTCATATATCCATGCATTAAAAGATCTCCAGAATTACTATCTGTAGTGGTCACAGGAATAAGACCATTGCTATCAAATTTGGGAGAGAGAAATTTTCCTTCCTCAACTTCAAATACATTTTCTCTTTTTTTAAACATGACAATAAAATAGTGAAAAAAAGACAAAATAGCAATTTGCAATAATTAACCATGTCCTATAGAAACGTCATAATATGAAATTAGTAAAAGACATTAATAAAGAGACTTCAAATAAACCTCAAGTCAGTGATAAAGAGGCTGAGGAGGCGATAAAAAAATTATTAGCCTGGATTGGCGAAGATCCAAGCAGAGAGGGCTTACAAGAGACCCCAAAGAGAGTTGTGAAAGCATTTAAAGAATATTTTAAAGGCTATCACCAAAATGCAGAAGAAGATTTATCAAAAACTTTCGGAGACGTTGAAGGTTACGATGATATGGTAATTGAAAAAAATATAACTTTAGAAAGTCATTGCGAACATCACATGGCCCCAATAATTGGTGTTGCGCATGTTTCTTATATTCCAAATAAAAAAGTTGTAGGTCTTAGCAAATTAGCTAGAACAGTTGAAATTTTTTCTAAACGACTGCAAACACAAGAGAGATTGACAATGCAAATAGCAAAAACACTTATGAGCGCCTTAGACGCTAAGGGTGTAGCAGTTACAATCGATGCAGCTCATCAGTGCATGACTATGCGAGGAATAAAAAAAGAGAAAGCCACAACTGTTACAAATTATTTTTTAGGTTCTTTCAAAGAAGATTTAAGTATTCAAAATAGATACCTAAAATATATTGGAAAATAGATGTCTGATAAATTCAAAGCTGTTGTTATAGATAATCAAAACGAAAAGTTCACAAGAGAAATTAAAGAAATAGATAAAACTCAATTAAAAGATGGAAATGTATTGGTCAAAGTTGACTATTCAAGCTTGAATTATAAAGACGCTCTTATTTTAAATGATGGAGGAAAGATCGTAAGAAAATTTCCTTTTGTTCCGGGAATAGATTTTTCAGGAACAATTGTAGAGAGTGAAGATGGTAAATTTTCAAAAGATGATAAAGTAATTCTTACAGGATTTAGAGTAGGAGAAGCATATTTCGGAGGGTTTTCTCAATACGCAAAAGTCGACTCAAATTTTTTAATTAAAATACCAAAAGAATTAGATACGCATAAAGCTATGATGCTAGGTACAGCTGGTTTTACTGCTTTACTTTGCTCGTTTGCGGTAAAAGCAAAAGAGGAATTACTTTTAGGCGAAAAAGTAAAAGATGTTTTAGTTACTGGTGCAACAGGTGGTGTTGGAAGTATTGCAGTAATGATTTTATCAAAAATGGGATACGATGTTCATGCTGTTACAGGTAAAAAAGACAAAAATGATTATTTAAAAGATTTAGGTGCAAAAAGTATAATTGATAGAAAAGAGTTTGAAGGTGATAGTAAATTGCTAGAAAAAGGAGTATGGGACGGTGTAGTTGATACCGTTGGAGGATCTGCCTTAACCAAAATATTTGCTCAAACTAAACCTGGAGGAATAGTTGCAGCTTGCGGAAATGCTGGTGGTATCAAAATTAATACAAATGTTATGCCGTTTATTATTAGAGGAGTAAAATTGTGGGGAATTGATTCGTCAGGATCATCAATAAAACGAAGAGAATTCGTTTGGGGAGAAGCAGCTAAGTTAATAGATTTTTCAAAGGTTCAATCATTCACTAAAGAGCTTTCATTTACTGAACTTTTAGAAACTTATCCTAAACTCCTTAAAGGTGAGTTTTTTGGAAGAGCTGTAGTAAATCCAAATAAATAACTTATAATTAATTTTAATTATGGATTGGGATAAATTAAAAATATTTCATACTGTTGCAGAAGCGTCTAGTTTTACAAAAGCTTCAACTATTTTAAATTTAAGCCAATCCGCTATAAGTCGCCAAATTCAAGCATTAGAAGGCGATTTAAAAGTTCAACTTTTTGAAAGACATGCAAGGGGCTTAGTTTTAACTGAAAACGGTGAATATCTTTATAAATCAGCACACGAAATTATTTCAAAATTAAAAGATGTAGAGTCTAATCTTAGTGGACACAAAGATAAACTGAATGGAAAACTTACTGTTACCACAGTGGTAAGTTTCGGCACTACATGGCTCACACCTAGAATCAAAGAGTTTATGGATTTACATCCAGATATAGAAATTGAATTAATATTTAATGACAAAGAACTTGATCTAAGCACCCGAGAGGCAGACGTCGCTATAAGAATGAGAAGACCAAAACAATTGAATTTAATTCAAAAAAAATTTGTTGACTTTAATTATCATATTTATGGTTCAAACGATTATTTACAAAAAAATGGATATCCAAAAACTGTAAAAGATCTAGATAAACATAAATTTATTACTTATGGAAAAGGAGCTCCATCTCCAGTTTATAATCCTGACTGGGTTTTAAAACATGGTGTAAAAGACGGAAAAAAAAGAAAATCAATTATGAAAGTAAATAGTGTTTATGGATTATTGTTAGCAGTACAAAGTGGAGTTGGGCTAGCTGCGTTACCAGATTATATTGCACATAATGTTAGCAATATAACTAAAGTTTTACCAGAGGAAACGGGAAAACCTACTGAAACACATTTTGTTTATCCTTCATCTTTAAAGAACAATGCAAGATTAATGGCTTTTCGAAACTTTATATTTACAAAGGTAAACGAGTGGAAATTTTAATATCTTTTATCATCCCGTTTATAATTTTACTTACTATCGTTGTTTTTATACATGAGTACGGCCACTATTATTTTGCTAAAAAATATGGTGTCGGTGTGACTGATTTTTCCATTGGTTTTGGTAAAGAAATATTCGGTTTTAATGATAAATCAGGCACCAGATGGAAATTTTGTGCGATACCATTAGGTGGATATGTAAAATTTTTTGGTGACAGGAACGTTTTCAGTCAGGCTGAGCAAGAGCAGCTTTTAAAGGAGTATAATGAGGAAGATCGAAAAAAGCTTTTTGTTGTAAAACCTCTTTATCAAAGATCTTTAATTGTTGCTGCAGGACCATTTGCAAACTTTTTATTAGCTATAGTGATTTTCGCTTTCATTTATATGTTTGCCGGCAAGGATTTTACCCCTGCCCAAATTCAAGAGGTTCAATCTGAAAGTCCAGCTTATGTTGCAGGAATTAAGTCGGGTGACGTAATACAATCAATTAATAATAGAGAGGTAAAAAGTATTATGGAGGTTTCAACATTCATAAACGCTTCATCCACAGAAATTATTGATATAAAGGTCTTAAGAAATGGCAATGAACTTACTATACAAGTAAAGCCAAAATTTATTGAGGGAAAAGATTCATTAGGAAACCAAATTAATAAGAAAATTATCGGAATTAAAGTTACACCTTTAAATGAAGAGATAAATATGCAGAGATTAGGACCTGCTACTGCATTGTATTATGCCATTAAAGAAACTTGGTTTGTTATTGAGGCTTCATGGGATTTTGTTATTTCAATGTTTAAAGGGACCGGGGACACTTCACAATTAGGAGGCCCTATTAAAATTGCTAAAATTACTGGCCAAGTAGCTAAGTTTGGAATTGTCGCCTTCTTAAGTATTATGGCTTATATTTCTATAAGTTTAGGATTTATTAATCTTTTACCTATTCCGATGTTAGATGGGGGACATTTAATGTTTTACGCCTTTGAAAAGATTTTAGGTCGTCCTTTAACTCAAAAAACTCAGGAAGGTTTTTTCCGAATCGGGTTATTTTTGCTACTTTCTTTAATGTTTTTCACAACATTTAATGACCTTAGAGATTTAGGCTTGTTTTAAGCCACTTTTTAAAGATAAAAAAGTCAATAAAATCAATACTTTTTGAGGCACAATATATTGTGTTAACATTTACGTGAAACACCAAAAAAACATTGATTTTACAAGGTTTTTCTGCAGATTAGAAATTAACCAATAAAGGGGCATAAAATGAATAAAAAACAACTAGTAGCGAAAATATCGTCAACTTTGGGTCAGAGTAAAGCTGATGCTGAAAGAACTTTTGACTCGATAACGACTATTATTTTAGATGCTTTGAAAAATGACGATACTGTTAAGATAGCTGGTTTTGGTACTTATAAAGTAGCAAAAAGAAAAGCTAGAGTGGGAAGAAATCCTAGAACAGGTGAGTCAATTCAAATCGCTGCATCACAAAAAGTAAAGTTTTTACCTGCTAAAAGCTTAAAAGAAATGTTTAATCGATAATCGTTTATTTAGCCCTTATTTGATAAACTCAAATAAGGGCTAACTACTTGCAAAAACTGCATAGCTAAAATTAAGATATATCAATTCTAATACAAATTTACAAATCCTATAACCCTTTCTTCAACAAAGGGAGTTATTATGAAAAAATACTTAGGATACTTTTTTGCAGGTACAGCCATTTACTTTGGTTTTGCTGGTTTAGGTTATGCCGAGACCACAGTATCAGCGGAAGTACAATACATTTTTAATACCCTATTATTTTTAATGTCAGGTTTCTTGGTCATGTGGATGGCCGCAGGTTTCGCAATGTTAGAGTCAGGATTAGTAACATCAAAATCTGTATCAGCAATCTGTGCAAAAAATATAGGTCTTTATTCAATCGCCGGAGTAATGTTTTGGTTGGTTGGTTACAATTTAGCTTACGGTATCCCAGAAGGTGGATATATAGGCTCATTCACACCATGGAGTGATAATTCAGCATTAGAAACAGGATATTCTGATGGTTCTGATTGGTTTTTCCAAATGGTGTTCTGCGCCACAACAATGTCAATCGTATCTGGTACATTAGCTGAGAGAATTAAGATCTGGCCATTTTTCTTATTTGCCGCAATTTTAACTGGAATTATTTATCCAATTTCAATGGGCTGGCAGTGGGGTGGCGGATGGTTATCTGTTGCTGGATTTTCAGACTTTGCTGGTTCAACATTAGTACACGCTGCAGGTGGTGCTGCCGCTTTAGCAGGTGCAATAGTGCTTGGAGCAAGGAATGGAAGATTTAGTTCTAGCGGCGGAGTTAAAGCTATGACACCATTTGCTGCATCGTCAATTCCGTTAGCAACACTTGGAGTATTTATTCTTTGGTTAGGTTGGTTCGGATTTAATGGTGGATCTCAGTTAGCCTCTGGAACGTTAGAGGATGTTTCAGCAGTTGCAACAATTTATATCAATACGAACTTAGCTGCAGGTGGTGGTGTGTTAGCCGCTGCAACTGTATCACGATTAATTGGCGGAAAAACTGACGTAGTAATGATGCTAAACGGCGCAATAGCAGGTTTAGTAGGTATTACGGCAGAGCCATTAACACCAAGTCCGTTAGCTGCAATCTTCATTGGAGCAATAGCAGGAGTATTAATGTACTTCTCAACAAAACTATTGTTCAAAATGAAAATTGACGACGTAGTTGGAGCCATCCCAGCACACTTAGTAGCTGGAGTATGGGGTACATTAGCAGTGCCATTAACAAATGGAGATGTTTCTTTTGGAGCACAATTCCTAGGAACTATCTCGGTAGTGGTATTCGTATTCGTAGTCTCGTTTATTGTTTTCCAAATTATTAAAAATACAATTGGATTAAGAATAAGCAAAGAAGCTGAAAGACTAGGGACTGACAAAGCAGAAGTCGGTGTAATAGCTTACGGTATAAGAGACTAGAACAATTTAGCTTATCTCCTCCCTCGTTAGTTGGAGAAATATTAAGGCCCGGAACCCCTCCGGGCCTTTTTTTTTAGAAAATCAATTGATTTTTTTTTCAGGTTGTATTTTTGCTATACTTTAAAGCCTATGAAACTATAAATATATCAAAATTTCTTTAACAGGTCGTCATATTTTTACTGATATAGATTTTATTTGGTTTTAGATTTAAAAGCTTTAATGGATGTGAGTAATTTTATACTTGAAATCTTATAAATGACCAAAAAGAGTGTATCGACAATTGCGTTGAAAAATATAGCTTAATTTGCTCTTTTTTGGATAATATTTTATTTGATCGAGCATCATTTATTTTTTAGAGCACACAAATTCAAACACTTCCTTGGCATGATCTTTTACTCTTACATTTGACCAAATTTTTTTAATTTTTCCTTTATCAATAAATACAGTTGATCTAATTGTGCCAATAAATTTTTTCCCCATAAAAGATTTCATCCCCCAAACACCATATTTTTTTTGAATATTTACTTTTGGATCTGAAAGAAGTTCAAAAGGAACTTTGTATTTTTTTTTAAACTTTTCATGACTTTTGATAGTATCTTTTGAAATTCCAATTATTTCGCATTTAACTTTTTTAAAATTTTTATATAATTTTGAGAAGTCTTTTGTTTCTAATGTGCAACCCGGCGTATCATCCTTAGGGTAAAAAAATATTACTAGTTTCCCTTTTATTTTTTTTAAATCAACATAAGTATTTTTTGTACCTAATAGTTTAAATATTGGTGCTTTTTTATTTTCTTTAATTTTCATTTTCATTCCACAATTTTACCCAATCAATATTTGGAGGCAAACCGAATACTGAATTGATATTTGTGCAGTGCATGACCAGTGACGGAATAGGTGAAATACAAATTTCTTTTTCATAAACACTGTGGAGCGGAGCTTCAAAAGGGGCATGTTCATTCTCACTCATTAAAATTAAATTTTTCCAATATTTTTCAATTAAAGATTTACTTGTTAAAAAAGTCAAAAGAGACTCGTTTACTGTTCTCCAATGATATTTATTTCCAATTAAAATTTGAGAGTTATTTAACTTTTTATAAAGATAAGGATAATCTGATGGACAAATAAATAATTCCTTATTTTGCTCTGATGAGATTTTTTCATAAGCGCTTATCATTTCAAAAATACTCTCTTTTTTGTGTATATAGTCATCTTCCACAAAGTAGACTAGATCGCTAGATTTTCTTTTAGCTAAATCAAACGAAGCTCGAATACTTGCCATTGTTGATTTCATATTTTTTTCAATAATAGGATTATCCTTATTTAAAGTTTTAATTTCATTAAATTTTTCAAGGTCTAGATTTAGAATCTCGAATTCAATATTATTTTTTTTTAAATTACTTTCAATTTTCAATAAATCTTCTTTTTTTGAATTGTGGTCGATTATATAAATTTTAATTTTGACTTTTTTTAAATATTTCTCACTGAAATTTAAGCTATTGACTATTGAATTAATTGAACGAAAAGTATATTCGGATTTATCCTTTTCAAATATTCTTTTTTTATTTTGTGTTACTAAATTCACTGATGTACAGGTTTTGATAATTATATCTAAGGATTTTACTACTTTAGTTATTTTTGTCTCTCCTAAAGGAACAGAAACATTTTTTTTTCCTAAAATAGAAAGATTTTCATTTGCCTGCTTTCCTAAAGTCGGTAAATAAAGATTAGATTGATCGATGATTTCAAATCCAATTATTCTGCAAAATTTAACAAATATTTTTTTCAAAAAATTAGATTTTTTTATATTTTCAATTTTTTTCATTATATAAAATGATATATATTAGTTTATAGTGTACTTCTATGAACATTAAATCATCTCAAACTTTAGTCGAAGAAGCCCAAAAAAGCATTGAAACCTTAAGCTCAAGTGAAGTCAAAACTCTTTATGATAATAAGGAAATTACTTTAATAGATGTTAGAGACATAAGGGAACTATGGAAAGAAGGTACAATTGAAAACTCAAAACATATCCCAAGAGGAATGCTTGAGTTTTGGTTAGATCCTGAAAGTACTTATTATCAATCTAATAAAATTAAAGATATAAAAAAGATCGTATTATTTTGTGCTCTTGGATGGCGCTCTGCTTTGGCTGCAAAATCATTAGTAGATATGGGTTTTACAAATGTTGCTCATGTAAATGGTGGGTTTGATGCTTTAAAAAAAAGTGGTTTAAAAGTTATTACAAAAGAAAAGAAATAAATTATTTATTTGCCTCTTTAAGAACAAACTCAATTCTATCTTGACCCCAAAAAATTTTGCTATTTGCAACAAAAGTTGGTGCTCCAAACACTCCTCTTTCATACGCATCTGTGGTTTTTTTTCTTAGCGAGTCTTTTATTTGGGAAGAAGTTGAGCGTAAGGTGAAAGTTTTTGGATTAATGTTTAAATTTTTTAATACTTTTTGAATTACAATCTCATCGTTCATATTTAACCCATCTTGCCAAATTGTATTAAAAATACTATCTATGTAATAACTTTTTATATTATCTTCCTCTGCAACTAAAACACCCCGCATTAAATTTAAGCTTCGTATTGGAAAATATGAATTGAATTTAAATCTTACGCTTTTTTTTTCTGCTATAAGCTTACAATCTCTAATCATGTGCCTTGCTTTTGCAGGAATAAATGCCGGAGCTTGAATTCCGTGTAAATTATGTAGTCCTCCTAATAATATTGGATTGTATTTTATTTTAATCCCTTCTTTATTTTCTATCTTTCTTATCTCTTTGTGAGCTAGAAAAGAATAAGGACTGACAAAATCAAAATAAAATTCAAAAGGCTTAATCATTAAAGCTAATTTTTTTAGCAAAGAAAATTCTAAAAAACCAATAGATTACTAATCCTATTGGGCCTGAGAAATAAGTTAAAATTAAAGAGGGAATAATAATTACTTTGGGTATAAAATATCTTTTACTATCTCTTACAATCCACGAACCAACAAACAAACTAATTGCCAAAAAGTGTAGCCAAAAAATTAATAATAAAACCTCATTAGCAAACATTGAGTAAAGTCCATCTAATCCAGAATATAATTCAAAACCATCAAAAATATTTCCCTCCTGATAAATTACAAAAGATAAATAAGCATAGCTTACCGCTAAAAGAAGCGGAACAATAACTGACTGAGCAAGAAAATTTGTCAAACTATGATAAGGTAAAAAAATTAATAATAGCCAGAAGGGTACAACTCCCCAATTTGCAGCTAAATAAATATTTTCATAAGTTAATAAAGACAATAAATTATTTATCATAAAAAATAATATAGTATATTAGCCAAATGAATCCCACAGTTAATAAAAGTGATTTTGAAGA
>CACAWM010000018.1 GCA_902536205.1 uncultured Pelagibacteraceae bacterium
TGTTGTTTGCAGATGCAAAAAAGATGACAGAAGATATAGTCAAAAATTTAGACTAATGAAAACAAAAATTTTTTGTGACATTGCTGACTATAAGACCATTAAATTTTTTAACAATAAATCTTTAGTTGATGGTTTTACTACTAATCCGAGTTTAATGCGATTAGCTGGAGCCAAAAATTATAAACAGTATTCTCTTAAAATTTTGAAGATTTGTAAAAAAAAACCTATTTCTTTTGAAGTGTTTGCTGATAATTTTAAAGATATACTCAAACAAGCTTATGAAATTAATTCTTGGGGTAAAAATGTTTACGTAAAAATTCCAGTTGTAAATTCTAAAGGAATATTTACAGGGCCAGCAATCAAAGAATTAAGTGATAAAGGAATAAAACTCAACATAACTGCAGTTTACACATTCGAACAAACTAGAAAGATTTTTAAAAAATTAAATAAAAAAACAAAATCAATAATTTCAATATTTGCAGGAAGAATGGCTGATAAAGGCAAAGACCCTATTCCAATGTTTAAAAAAAGTATTTCTTTGACTAAGAAAAATAAAAATATTGAAATTCTTTGGGCTAGTACGAGAGAACCTTACAACTTTATCCAAGCAAAACAATTAAATTGTAATATAATTACAATGCCACCAAAAGTAATAAATCAAATTGAGGGATTTGGTAAGAGTTTCAAATCTATGACAATAGATACTGTTAAAGGCTTCCTAACTGATAGTAAAAAATCAAGATTCAGTCTTTAAGAAGCTTTGGATCTTGATTGCCTTTTTCTTTCATGGGGGTCTAATACTAACTTTCTAAGTCTACAGGATATTGGAGTTATTTCTAAAGCCTCATCTGTATTAAGCATACTTAGCTGTTCGGCTATAGCCATCTTTCTTACTGGTGTTAAAACTACATTTTCATCAGTTCCTTGGGTCCTCATATTTGTAAGCTTTTTCCCTTTTAAAACATTAATTTCCAAGTCACCACTTTTTGAAGAAAGGCCTACTATCATCCCCTCATAGACTGGATCATTATGAGAAACAAACATTTCACCTCGAGCTTGTAAATTGAAAATAGCAAAGGCAACAGCTTTCCCATTTTCAATGGAAATTAAAGCACCGTTTCTTCTTCCCTCCATATCTCCAGTGTATTCTCCATAAGAGTGAAAAATTCTATTTATTACACCAGTACCTTTTGTTAACGTCAAAAATCTACTTGTGTAACCCATTAATCCTCTAGTTGGTGCATGAAAAATTAATCTTTTTTTATTTTTTCCGGTATCCTTAAGATCAATTAATTTACCTCTTCTTCTATTCATGGAGTCTATAATTTTAGATGAAAACTCTTCATCTAGATCCATTGTTATTTCTTCTATTGGTTCAAGTTTATTTCCGCGATCATCTTTTTTTATCAATACTTTCGGTGGACTTACAGTCATTTCAAAACCCTCTCTTCTCATTTGTGTTAAAAGTATCTCTAACATTAGCTCACCTCTACCACTTATAATAAAAGAGTCTTTATTTTGATTTTCTTCAAAGTTGATCCCAACGTTATTTTCAGCTTCTAAAATTAAACGATCTCTAATTTGAGTACTTGTTAATTTTTTCCCTTCTGTACCTGCTAATGGAGAGCTATTCACGGTTATTGTAATAGACATAGTAGGCGGATCAATTGGCGTTGCATTAATGGGATCATTTACTTCTAAATCACAAATTGTATCAGCAACGTTAGCTTTTTCTAACCCTGCAATAATTACTATATCTCCAGCCTCTCCTTGATCAATTGCAACTTTTTTTGTTCCTTCATATCTAAATATTTTTGTAAGCCTTCCTTCATCAACTTTTTTTCCACTTAGATCTATCGCTTTAATTTGCTGATTTGCTTTTGCAGTTCCTTGGGCAATTCTTCCTACTAAGCTTCTTCCCAAAAAGCTATCAGCATAAAGAAGTGTAGACAGCATAGCGAATGGTTTTGTTTTATCAAAAGTTGATGGTTTAACATGTTCGATTATTAAATTTAATAATGGTTGTAAATTTTCTCTTGGACCTTCTATTTCTTTTGATGCCCAACCAGATCTTCCGCTTGCATATAATACTGGAAAATCTAACTGTTCCTCATTTGCATCAAGACTCACAAACAAGTCAAAAGTTTCATCTAATACTTCATTAGCCCGCTGATCTTGCTTATCAAGCTTGTTTATTACTACTATAGGCTTCAAACCTTGTTTCAAAGCTTTAGATAATACAAATTTTGTTTGTGGCATAACTCCTTCGGCTGAGTCAATAAGCAATAAAGCTCCATCAGCCATATGTAAAACTCTTTCAACCTCTGCTGCAAAATCTCTGTGTCCGGGGGTGTCAATAATATTAATTCTCGACTCTTTCCAATTTATTGATGTGGGTTTAGCAAGAATTGTTATACCTCTTTCTTTTTCTAATTCTCCCGAATCCATTACACGTTCTTCAACATTTTCATTTGCTCTAAAAGTTCCACTCTGTTTCATTAAATTGTCAATCAATGTAGTCTTCCCATGATCAACGTGAGCAATTATTGTTATATTTCTTATTGAATGTGTCATTTTGGTTGCGGGGGTAGGATTTGAACCTACGACCTTCAGGTTATGAGCCTGACGAGCTACCAGACTGCTCCACCCCGCGATAATTTACTTTTTTTTAATGTTAATAGCCTGAAGTTTATCTTTTTCTTCTTTAATATCGTAAACTATTGATTGTTCTTCTTTAAGAACTCTTAATTTAGAGTTCTCTAACGCTGATACATGAAGAAAAATATCTTTTTGAGTTTCATCGTCAGTTATAAAACCGTAACCTTTTTTGGCATTAAACCATTTCACTTTACCAGATGGCATTGTTAATCCTCTCATTTTAATAAATTTAGTACCTATTTTTTAATTTTTGGAGTTTTTTTATTCTTTTAAGATTTTCTGTTTGAACTCTCTTTTTTTTTTCAGATGGTTTCTCGTAAGTGCTTTTCATTTTCATTACTTTGAAAAAACCCTCTTTTTGAAGCTTTCTTTTAAGAACTCGTATAGCTTGTTCTACATTGTTATCTTTAACGTCTATTTTAATAAAAACCTCCGGTTAATTTTCTTGGTAGTTATCATTTGACAATCTATTTGTCTAGAGAGAAGCAGCTTGAGCTTTTTTTTCCTCTCTAATTTTAGCTTTTTTCTCTCTTTCAACTCGTCTTTTAGCTTTTTCTAAGCTTTTTTGAAAAGCTTCTTGAGTACAAAGCGCTAATATAACCGGATCTCTAGGCTTAAGGTTAGAAAAATTCCAATAACTTCTTTTTCTTATGAGAGATACAGTGCCTTTTGTGCTTCCTACGAGTTTTGAGATTTGTCCATCAGTTAATTCTGATGCATTTTTACATAACCATAGAATTGCATCTGGTCTATCTTGTCTTTTGGATAACGGAGTATACTTTGGCCTTTTTCTCTCTTTAATCTCAACTTCCTCAATTTTTTTTAATAACTCTAGTTTCTTCTCAGGATTTTTAGAACAAGTTTCTATTTCCTCTCTGGATAATTGACCTGCTAAAATCGGGTTGTACGCCTTTATTCCCTTAGCTACATCGCCGTCAGCTATACCTTTTATTTCTAATTCATGAAGATTGCAAAATTCAGCTATCTGTTTAAAAGTTAAAGTTGTGTTTTCAACTAGCCAAACAGCGGTAGCTTTTGGCATGAACGGTGCTTCTGTCATAAATTATTTTTTTGATCTCAGGTTACTGAATTTCTTATTGTATTTACTTACCCTACCTTTATCAAGAATCTTTTGAGCTCCCCCAGTCCATGCAAAGTGTGATTTTGGATCAATATCCAATTTCAGGACATCATTTTCTTTACCCCAAGTTGATCTTGTTTCAAATTCTGTGCCATCAGTCATCACAACTTTTATTTTGTGATAATTAGGATGTATGTTTTTTTTCATGAACGGAGTTTTATATTAATAATAGTTTTTACTCAATATCTTTTTTACTAATTAAATCTCTAATTTCATCGTGAATATTAGAATTACTAGCTAAAATATTCTTTTTTAAAGGTAAGCTTACATCTTCCTCAAAAAAATCGATAAAGCCACCAGCTTCTTTAACAATAATTAACCCTGCAGCAATATCCCAATAATTTAATTCTCTTTGCCAATAACCATCAAATCTACCACATGCTACATATGCCATGTCTAAAGCTGCGCTTCCAAATTTTCTGACATTTGAAACGTTATTTGAAATATTTATATATTCTGAAAAAATTTTTTCTTTTATTTTACTCGCACCTTTAGGACCTCCTGTTACAAGCAATGCATCTTTAATTCTTTTTTTATTAGAAACTCTTATTCTTGAATTATTTAGATAAGCTCCATTTCCTTTCTCAGCACTAAACATTTCATTTGTTATTGGATTAAATATCACTCCACACTTAATTTCAGAGTCTTCTTCATAAGCAATCGAAATTGCAAACTGAGGTATACCATTTAAAAAATTCATGGTTCCATCTATTGGATCAATTATCCATCTATTTTTGATGTTTGATTTATTTATTACACCTGCTTCTTCAGTTATGATTCCAAATTCTGGATGAGCTTTTTGTAATTCATCAATTAATATTTTTTCAGTTCTTTTATCAGCAGATGAAACAAAATCACCAGGACCTTTAGTTGAAACTTGTAGATTTTCAATTTCTCCAAAGTCTCGTATTAAAGATCTTGATGCTTTCATGCATGCTTTGGTAATCAAATTAATTTGTGGAGAATTTAATCTCATTAATTTACTCTTTTTACATATTCAAGAGTACGAGTATCAATAACAATTTTTTCGCCACTCTCAATAAACGGCGGAACATTTATTTTTATTCCGCAGTCTAGTAAAGCAGGTTTATATGACGAGGATGCAGTTTGATTTTTAATAGCAGCATCAGTTGTTTCAATGGTGCACTCAATATTGTTAGGTAATTCAATAGAAATTGGTTTTTCCTCCATAAAAGAAATTGTTACTTCTAAATTTTCTTTTAAAAGTTTATATTGTTCTCCTGCAATAGACTTAGCAATTTCCACCTGTTCAAAATTTGTGTTATCCATAAAATGACAATTTTCACCATCTATATATAAAAAATTAAATTTTTTTTCCTCTACTTCAGCTTTCTCAACTGTTTCACTCGATCTAAATCTTTCATTTAATTTTGTTCCCTTAATTACACTTTTTAATTCTACTTGGTTAAAAGCGCCACCTTTACCAGGTTTTACATGTTGAGTTTTTAAAACATTCCAATAATCGCTTTTATGTTCGATTATCATTCCGGGTTTTATTTCATTAGCATTTATTTTCATTTAAATTTACTAATCGCCTGTTCGGGTTTTAATTTTGGGTTATCCCAAATAAAACTTGATAATGCAATATATTTTGCACCAGCTTGCATCAATTTTTTATAATTAAGGTTATTAATACCACCAATAACAACAATTGGTTTTTTAATATTTTTTTTTGACCATTTTAAAATATGTAAATTTGCTTTTTTAGCACCAGGTTTTAGTCTTGATTTAAAAAAAGATCCAAAGGCAATATAATCGGCCTTATTCTCAATAGCATTATTTGCTAAGATTTTGGAATTATGACATGTAATTCCTAAAATTTTCTTTTTGAGTTTTTTTCTTGCAATTTTAAAAGATCCATCAACTTGACCCATATGACACCCATCAGCTTTAATTTTAGAGACTAAACTAAAATAATCGTTAATGATAAATTTCACCTTATGTTTAGTTGTAATTTTTTTTACCTTTTTCGAGATAAATAAAATTTTTTTTTGACTCGTATTTTTAACTCTTAGTTGAAAAAACTTTACATTTTTAAGCGACAATACTTTATCTAAACTAGCGTAGAAACTCTGATTAATTTTATTTGGTGAAATTAAGTATACTAATCTTTTCAAAGGAATTAGGCCGCAAACTCTTTCTCTAATTCTTCGGACCACTCTCCTTTAGATGAAAGACCGTTCATTTTAGCTCTATGGTTAAAAGCTTTTTGGATATTTTCTATATTCTCTTGATTTTTTCCAAACTCTTTTAACGCACTTGCTTGCAATCCTCTTCCATAAGAGAAAGTGATTAAAAAATTACTATTATTTATTTTGTTTATTTCATTTAAGTTTTTACTAGACTCAATTTCTGACTGCCCTCCTGACAAAAAAGCTATACCAGGTACTTCAGTTGGAACATTTTTTTTCAAACAATCTAAAGTTTTTTTAGCAATTTCTTCAGCGCTAGATTTATCTTTACAATCTGAGCCAGGTATTACCATATTAGGTTTAAGAACTGTGCCTTTTAAATCAACTTTATGTAATTCAAGTTCGTTATAACACTCATTAAGTACATCTGATGTAACTTGATAGCACTTATCAATGTTGTGAGAACCATCCATTAAAACTTCTGGTTCAACTATTGGCACCATTTTAGCTTCTTGTACTAAAGCTGCGTATCTTGCTAATGCGTGGGCATTAGACTTAATAGATTGGGCAGATGGAAATTTATCTGAAATTTTATAAACAGCTCTCCATTTTGTAAATCTCGCACCTAAATCATAATATTCTTTTAATCTTTCGCGTAAGCCATCTAAACCTTCTGTTACAGTTTCATTGCTAGATCCAGCAAGAGGTTTAGCACCTTTATCAACTTTTATTCCTGGTACAGCTCCATGTTTAGAAATTAATTCTGGAATTGATGGACCTAAGGTAGTTTTTTGTCTTATTGTCTCATCAAATAAAATCACTCCCCCAATATAATCTTTAATTGCGCTTGAATTAAAAAGAGTTTGTCTAAAGTTCAGTCTATTTTTTTCAATATTTTCTACATTTATACTTTTAAATCTTTTAGCTATTGTTCCAGTGCTTTCATCTGCAGCAAGAATACCTTTACCTTTAGCGCACATTTTTTTAGCAATTTCATTTAATGTCATAGCAATTTTTTATTTTAAAACACTTATACCAGGCAAGTCTTTTCCTTCTAAGTACTCTAAAAATGCTCCTCCTGCTGTTGATAAGTGAGAGAAAGTAAGTTTGTCATTACTTTTATTTATTGCTGCGAGAGTGTCTCCACCTCCAATCACAGATATTAAAGATTTTTCTAAAGTATTTTTAGAGATATTTTTTGCAATCGACATAGTTCCTGTTGAAAAGTTATCATTTTCGAAATATCCGGCTGGTCCATTCCACAACACAGTATTTGACTCGTTAATCTTTTTTTGAATTTTTTTGATTGTATTGACGCCAATATCTAAAATTATTTCATTTTCTTTAATCTCATCAAGATTTTTATTTTTACCAGTTCCCTCAAAGTCTGTTCCTACCATACAATCTTCAGGAATTAATATTTTGCAATTATGTTCTTCTGCTTTTTTATAAATATTTGATATTATCCCTTTTGTATTTTTTTCAATTAAAGATTTACCAACTTTTAGATTTCTATGAACGAAGAAATTATTAGCCATCGCTCCAACAATTACTATATCATTTACTTTTTTTAAAAGACTAGTAATAACATTAATCTTTGTAGAAATTTTTGATCCTCCGATAATGCAAGTGACTGGTGCTTTTTTATTTTTTATAACAAGATTTATTGACGTAATTTCTTTTTTTAATAATGGACCAGCATAACTTTTTTTTACAAATTTTGTTATACTATGCATAGAGGCTTGTTTTCTGTGAGAGCATGAAAATGCATCATTAATATAAATGTCTCCAAGTTCACCTAACTTTTTTGAAAAATCTTGGCCATCTTCAGTTTCTTCTTTAAAAAATCTTATATTCTCAATTAATATTACCTCACCCCCTTTTAGGTGAGAAAATTTTTCTTTAGTTTCGCCATCAAAAGTACCTTTAAAAAAATAAACATTAGTTTTAAGCGAATCTTTGAGATATTTGTAGATAGGTATTAAAGACAGGTCAGGGACATTAGTTCCTTTTGGTCTACCTAAATGACTAATAATTATAATTTTTGCTTTTTTTTCAATTAGTCTATTTATAAAAGGTAAACATAAAGTTATTCTTGTATCATCTTTAATAACTTTGTCTTTTATTGGAACATTTAAATCTAATCTAAGAATTATCTTTTGATCTTTGATTTCTAAATCGTCAGGAAAGAAATTTATTTCACCCATCGAATTCTATCACTCTCTCAATTTTTTTTGAATAAAATTTGTTATATCTTCCTCTGATAATTTAAAATGTTTGTAAACTTCTTTATAAGGAGCACTTTCGCCAAATTTATCTATACCTAAATTGGCACCTTTATTTTTAATATATTTTTGCCAAGACATTACACTTCCAGCTTCTAATGTGATGATCAATGAGTTTTCTTCTAAAATATCTTTTCGGTAATCTTCAGATTGTTTATCAAAAAGCTCCATGCATGGCATTGAAACTACTTTTGAATGGATATTGTTTTCTTTAAGTTTATCTTGAACTTTTAAGGCAAGTTCTACCTCCGTACCTGAAGCAACCAAAGTTACATTGCTCTCATGCGAAGTTAAATTAACTACATAGGCTCCTTTTTCACATTTGTTTTCTTTTGAGTTTTTTGGGTTTATGTAAGGAACTTTTTGTCTAGATAATGCAATCACACTTGGCGTGTTCTCACTTTTTAAAGCAATTTCCCAACATTCGAAAGTTTCATTTATATCTGCTGGTCTAAATACATTTAAGTTTGGTATAGCTCTTAATCCAGCTAGTTGTTCTATTGGTTGGTGAGTAGGACCGTCTTCACCAAGACCAATCGAGTCATGAGAAAAAACATAAACAACTTTTAGACCTATCAAAGCAGAGAGTCTAATAGAAGGCTTACAATAATCAGAAAAAATTAAAAAAGTCCCTCCATAAGGAATTATTCCTCCGTAAAGCGCTAAACCATTCATAACTGCTGCCATACCGTGTTCTCTAACTCCATAATGAATGTAATTTCCATTAAAGTTTTTAGAGTTTATAATTTTAGAATTGTTTGTTTTTGTATTATTTGAACCACTTAAATCTGCTGATCCACCTATCAATTGCGGAATAAAAGCAGAAATTTTTTCAATCGCAGCCATGGAACATTGTCTTGTTGCTAAACTTGGTTTAGATTCAAAATATTTCTCTTTCTCTTTTTGAACTAAACTTTCTAAACCTGAGAGATCCAATTTTTCTTTATATTTGTTAAGTTCTTTTTTAATTTTTGGATTTTTTTTATTAATTATTTGGAGCCAGTTGTTTTCTAGAAGCATCCCTCTACTTCCTATTTCTCTCCATTCATCTAAAATTTCTTCAGGTACTTCAAATGGTGCGCTGTTCCAATTTAATTTTTTTCTTACCAATGATATTTCCTCATCTCCTAAAGGAGAGCCATGAGAGGAGGCTTTACCAGATTTATTAGGTGATCCAAATCCTATGATAGTTTTACAGGAGATGATCGTTGGTTTTTTTGATTTTGATGCTTTAGTAATTGCTTTTGATATTTGCTTTTCATTATGACCATTAACCTCTATAAAGCTCCAACCGTAGGACTCAAATCTTTTTTTGTAATCATCCGAAACACTTAATGATGTTGAACCATCAATTGAAATTTTATTATTATCAAAAAAAACTATTAAGTTTTTTAATTTAAGATGCCCGGCTAAACTCATTGCCTCGTGACTTAGACCCTCCATCAAGTCACCATCACTGGCGATCACGTATGTTTTGTTATTAATAACTTCAGAACCAAATTTTTTTCTAAATATTTCTTCAGCTATTGCCATTCCAACTGCATTAGCCAAACCTTGTCCTAATGGTCCTGTGGTGGTTTCAATTCCAGTACTTTTTTTATATTCAGGATGGCCTGCGCAAATAGAATTTAATTGTCTAAAATTTTTTATATCTTCAATAGAAATACTTTTGTAGCCGTTTAGATAAAGCAAAGAATAAAGCAACATGGATCCATGACCTGCAGATAAAATAAATCTATCTCTGTTAATCCAATCTGGATTTTTAGGATTAAACTTCAGGTGGTATTTAAATAAAACTGTAGCAACATCTGCCATACCCATAGGCATACCGGGATGACCCGAGTTTGCTTTTTGAACAGCATCAATAGATAAAAATCTTATAGCGTTGGATAATTGATTAAATTTTACAGTCACTTTTAATTACCTATATAGACTTAAACTAACTATATCAATATTATGGTATAAATCTTTATGAGCAGTTTTGAAAAGAAAGAACAAAATTTAAACCAACTTATTGATAAATTAAATTCATTATCTTTAAGTTATTCACAGCCGAGCTTTGAGTTGGAAAAAATTAGAAGTGAAAAAAATGAGATAGTCAATCAAAAAAAAGAAGTTGAAAAAAAAAATGATGAATTAATGAGAGAACACAAATATTTAAGAGAAAAAATTAAAAAACTTCAATCAGAGTTAGGTAAAAGATCTGAGCTAGAAGATAGGTTTAATCAAGATATTGAAGAATTAAGTCAAGAAACCGAAAATTTAGTAAACGAGATAGATAAATGGCAAATGTAAATATTAAATTTAATAATAAAGATTATTTACTCTCATGTGACGATGGGCAAGAAGAGTCGCTAAAAAAATTAACAAAGTTTTTAGATAAAAAGTATACAGAATTAAAAGGAAAGCTAGGAAATATTGGTGAAAATAAGCTTTTACTAATCACGACAATACATTTAATAGATGAGTACTTTGATTTAAAACAAAAAGTAACAAATCAGAAAAAAAAACTAGATGAGATTTCAAATAAATTTAAAGAGATAAGATCTTTAGCAATAAAATATAAAGACAGAAAAGATATTGAGATTAAAAATCTTAATAAAGAATTAGACAGTTTTAAAAAAACAATTGAGGAAAATAATTCTTTATACGAGTCAATGCTTGATAAAACCACTCAATCACTGGAAAAAATAATATCAAACACAGAGTCGCTGTCCAAAATACAGTAGATGCAGCAAAAAATTCAATT
>CACAWM010000019.1 GCA_902536205.1 uncultured Pelagibacteraceae bacterium
AAAGAATTTTTGACTGATATAATGAAAAAAGAAAAAAGAACTGAAGAAGATTTTAGTGAAACTCTTGCATTAATTTTTAAGTATAAAGCAGTTGAAACAAGTTTAAAAAAAGCAGAATACTTCGTAAATGTTTCTTACGATGCATTAGCAATTTTTCCAGACAGTGAAGACAAAAGAATTTTACAAAGTTTGACTAGCTTTAGTTTAAATAGATCTTATTAAGGATAAAGAAGTTCTTTTTCCCATTTTCCATTCTTATTTTTATAATTTAATCTCTCGTGGATTCTTCCCTCACCGTCAACCCAAAACTCAATCTCATCGGGAATGACCCTCCATCCAGACCAATGTGGAGGCCTTGGCACATTATTCTCATCTGGATATTTTTTTTCAAATTCTTTTATTTTTTCTAAGAAAGTACTTCTTTTATCTAATGTTTGTGATTGAGATGAAGCCCAAGCACCAATTCGATTCTTATAAGGTCTAGAGTTGTAATAATTGTCTGCTTCCTTTTTAGTCACTTCTTCTACATTTCCAATAACTCTGACTTGGCGTCTCAAACTTTTCCAATGAAAGCACATTGATGCTTTAAGATTTTGCTTTAACTCATTACCCTTTTTGCTATTAAAATTTGTATAAAAAACGAAACCTCTGTCGCTTAATCCTTTTAATAAAACCATTCTTACGTTTGGTTGATTTTCCCTATTAGATGTAGCTACTGCTACTGCATTTGGATCATTAATTTCAGTTTTCTCAGCCTTTGCAAACCATTTTTTGAATAATTCTATAGGATTGTCTAAATCTTCAAAACAACTGTCTATACCAAGAGAATTTTTGCCATTTTTTTGATTCATATATTTAATAAAATAAACTATACATTATTTACTTATGTCTTTTAATACTTTTGGAAAAATATTCCGTTTTACTACTTGGGGGGAGTCTCATGGCCCAGCTATAGGTTGTGTTATTGACGGTTGTCCTCCAAATATTCCATTAACAGAGAAAGATATCCAAACAGACTTGGATAGAAGAAGACCTGGCCAATCTAAATTTACTACTCAAAGAAAAGAGCCAGATAAAGCTATAATTTTGTCGGGTTTATTTGAAGGAAAAACAACAGGAACCCCAATATCAATCATAATCCATAATGAGGATAAAAAATCGAGAGATTATGAGTCAATTAGAAATAAATTTAGACCTGGGCATGCTGATTACACTTATTTTAAAAAATATGGAATTCGAGATTTTAGAGGTGGCGGTCGTCAGTCTGCAAGAGAGACAGCAAGCAGAGTAGCTGCAGGTGCCGTAGCTAGGGTTGTCTTAAAAAAAATTATAGGTAAAAAATTTAATGTTATCGGGGCTGTCACACAGTTAGGTTTAATGTCTTGCGATAAATCAAATTGGAAAGATACTGAAATAAGAAAAAATCCTTTTTTTTGTCCAGATAAAAAATCAGTCAAACTTTGGGAAAAATATCTTTTGGCTGTAAGAAAAGCTGGTTCATCTTGTGGTGCAATAATTGAACTTAGAGCTACCGGAATTCCTATAGGCTTAGGTGCACCTATTTATTCAAAACTTGATACAGATATTTCTGCTGCTTTAATGAGTATCAATGCAGTAAAAGGTGTAAATATTGGATCAGGTATGAATGCAGCATTCTTAAGTGGTGAAGAAAACTCAGACGAGATAAGAAAAAGTTCTGGAAAGATTAAATTTAAAACTAATCATGCTGGTGGAATACTCGGAGGAATTTCATCTGGTCAAGATATAATTGCGTCTTTTGCAGTAAAACCAACTTCTTCTATTTTAACTAAAAGAGAAACTGTAGATAAAAAAGGTAAAAACACCAACATCTCAGTTAAAGGACGTCATGATCCATGCGTAGGTATTAGAGCAGTGCCTATTGGCGAAGCAATGGTAAATTGTGTTTTACTTGACCACTTTTTAATGAACAGAGCGCAGTGTAGTTAATTAGAAATCTTATTTTTATTTTTAGCTAAAATAATATTTGAATTAAGTGTCTCTTCAACTTTGTTAGCTATAGACGAACTATCCAAACCCGCAATTTCATACATTTTTTCAGGGGTGTCTTGGTCAATAAAAATATCTGGTAAAATCATAGATCTAAATTTTAATCCTCTATCAAATATCCCTCTATCAGATAAAAACTGCATGACATGAGACCCAAAACCACCTATAGACCCTTCTTCAATTGTTATTAGTACTTCATGATTTGATGCAACCTCCATAATTAGTTTTTCATCTAATGGCTTTGCAAATCTTGCATCAATTATTGTACAATCAATTCCCTTCTTTAAAAGGTCATCTGAAGCTTTTTTACATGCCTCCAACCTTGTTCCAAAATTTAATAAAGCTACTTTTTTTCCCTCTTTAATTACTCTTCCTTTTCCAATTTTAAGTGTTTCTTTTATTGAAGGTAACTCAATTCCAATTCCGTTTCCCCTAGGATATCTAAAAGCAGACGGGCGATCATTTATATTTACTGAGGTATTTATCATTTTAACTAATTCAGACTCATCGCTTGCGGCCATAACTACAAAATTTGGTAAAGTTGAGAGATACGTAATATCAAAAGAACCAGCATGTGTTGGTCCATCCGCTCCAACTAGACCAGCTCTATCTATTGCGAATCTTACTGGTAATGATTGTAAAGCTACATCGTGAACAACTTGGTCGTAAGCCCTTTGTAAAAACGTAGAATAAATTGCGGCATAAGGTTTAAATCCTTCTGTAGCTAAACCAGCTGCGAAAGTTACGGCGTGCTGTTCGGCTATACCAACATCAAAAGAGCGATCTGGAAATTTTTTTTCAAACAAATTTAAACCAGTACCAGATGGCATCGCGCCAGTTATACCTATTATTTTGGTATCTTGCTCTGCATGTTTAATTAAAGTTTCAGCAAAGACTTTCGTGTACGATGGGATATTAGATTTAGATTTTGCTTGTTCTCCTGTTGATACATTAAATTTGGATACACCATGATACTTGTCGCCAGAGTCTTCGGCTGGTTTATAGCCTTTACCCTTTTGCGTCCTTACATGAATTAGCACTGGTCCTTGGTGATTAGAGTTTTTTACATTTTCAAAAATTTGCACGAGATTTTCAACGTCATGACCATCTATCGGACCTACATAATAAAAACCTAATTCACTGAAAAGTGTACCTCCGGTAACTATATTTCTTAGTAAATCTTCTGCTTTACCAGCTTTTTGACTAAATCTTTTTGAAAAAGATGAAATAATCATTTTCAAGGTTTCTCTAAAACTAAAATATAATTTACCAGATAATAATTTAGCTAGATATTTGCTCATAGCACCAACAGGTCTTGCGATTGACATATCGTTGTCATTTAAAATTACAATTAAATTGGATTTTAATGCACCTGCATTATTCATGGCCTCGTAGGCCATACCAGCACTCATTGCTCCATCACCTATGACGGCAATAACATTATTATTATTGTTGGATAATTTTTTTGCAACTGCCATTCCAAGAGTAGAAGAAATAGAAGTAGAGCTATGAGCTGCTCCAAACGGGTCATACTCGCTTTCAGTTCTTTTGGTAAAACCTGAAAGTCCGCCACCCTTTCGAAGAGTTTTAATTCTATCTCTTCGCCCAGTTATGATTTTATGAGGATAACATTGATGGCTCACATCCCAAACTAATTTATCTTTTGGAGTATCAAATACATAGTGTAGTGCTATTGTTAATTCTACAACACCTAAGCCTGCACCCAAATGTCCACCAGTTTCAGATACTACATCTATTAATTCTTCTCTTAGTTCTTCAGAAATTTGAACAAGATCTTCTTTTTTAAATTTTCTTAAATCTGCAGGGAAATTTATTTGCTTTATAAGTCTACCCATTAAAATTTTCTCTCTAATATAAATTCTATTGTTTTAATTAATTCCTCTGCTTTTTTTCCATGTTTTTTCAATTTACGCAATATTTTTATCTTTAAATTATTTGCATACAAATAAGCTTTTTTTTCTCCCATTAAATTTAATAAAGTAGATTTTCCTTTTTTATTATCTTTTTGAACTGGTTTACCAACTAATTTTTTAGAACCTTTATTATCTAAAAAATCATCTGCTAGTTGGAAAAGTAAACCTATTTCTTCACCAAGTATACTTAGAAATTTTTTCTCTTTTTCATTTTTTTTGGCTACTACTCCAACTGCATACAAACAAAAGTTAAATAACTTTCCTGTTTTTTTCTTTTGCATTTCAATAATTTGACTAAATTTCTTTTTTTTATTTTCAAATTTTAAATCTAAATCTTGGCCACCAGCAATACCAGTGTGACCTGAGCAGCTGGCTAATGATCTAACTATTTCATTTTTACTTTTAAAGTTAATTGAGAACTTTTTATCTGAGATAATTTCAAAAGCTAAAGTTAGTAAAGAACTTCCTGCTAAAACTGCTGGTGCTTCTCCAAATTTAATATGAGCTGCTGGCTTACCTCTTCTTACAGTATCGTTGTCCATGCAAGGCAAGTCATCGTGAATTAAAGAATAAGAATGAACACACTCAACAGCTGCACAAATATTTAACAGTTTTTTTTCTTTAATATTAAATATTTTACCAGTATCAAAAATTACTGTAGATCTAATTTTTTTTCCTCCTGAAATAACTCCATACTTCATTGGTTTTATCAACAAAGAGATTTTTTGTTTTTTCAAAAAGTTTAATAAAAATTCATCAATTTTTTTTGCATTTTTAAGTAATTTTTTTTTAATCATTTTTATTCTGTAACTCTTTAAATTTTTTTTTAAATATATTTTCAATATGTTTGTTTAATTCAATTAATCTTTCATAGTCATTTATCGACTCATTAAGATCAGTTTCTTGGCTTTCTAATTTACGTAAAATTGCGTCAATTTCAGCCCGTGCTTCTTTTAATGATTTACTTTTTATATCGGTTAGAATATTTTCATTTTTCATCTGATAAATAATTACATTATGAAAAACATCTATTCAAATATATATTCTCTCAACAAAAAGACACTTAAACAAACTATTAAATCACTTAAAAAAGGAAATATAGCTGGTTTACCTACTGAAACTGTTTACGGCTTAGCGGGAAACGCGTACTCCAAGAAAGCTGTAATAAAGATTTTCAAATTAAAGAATAGACCAAAAAATAATCCTTTAATAATTCATTATCTAAAATTAAGTAAAATAAATAATGATGTGGAAGTAAACAAAAACTTTTTTAAACTTTATAATAAATTTTGTCCAGGACCTTTAACTTTTGTACTAAAAAAAAGAAAGAAGTCAAAAATTGTCTCTTTAGCATCTGCTAAATTAGATACGATTGCAATAAGATTCCCAAAGCACAAATTAATAAGGTCTATTCTTAAATTAACTGATTTTCCTCTTGCTATGCCTAGTGCTAACCTATCTTCAGGCTTAAGTCCTGTTAATGCTTATGATGTATTTGAAGAGTTTGGAAAAAAAATAAAAACAATAATAAATGGAGGTAGTTCTAAAATAGGAATTGAGTCAACCGTAGTAAGTTTAATAGGAAAACCTAAAGTTTTAAGACCGGGTATTATTAGTGCAAAAGAAATTAAAAAAGTATTGAAAACCAAATTAGGTAAAAAAATGAATAAAATTAGATCTCCAGGTATGTTTAAGAAGCACTACTCCCCAGGTATACCAGTGGTAATAGGTCAAAAACCCATAAACAGCAAATATGCTTACATTGTATTTGGTAAAAAAAATAAAGAATATAAAAATTATTTCAATTTGAGTAAAAAAGGTGATTTGAATGAGGCAGCAGCAAATTTATACAAAACTATGAGAAAAATTAAAAAAAAAGGTTTCAAAAAAATTTTTGTATCGAAAATTCCAAATAGAGGACCAGGTTTAGCAATAAATGATCGATTAAAAAGGGCGTCTAATTAATGTTTATCAAAATCAATAATCTCTCGAAAATATATAATCAATATTTAGCGGTTAATAAGATTAATTTTCAAATAGAAAAAAATAATACAGTAGGTTTACTTGGTCCCAACGGTTGCGGAAAAACGACAACTATAGGGATGATGCTTGGTTTAGTATCTCCTACAGAAGGTGAAATTTTAATTGAAAATAAAAATATAAACAAATTTAAAAGGGATGAAATATTAAATAGATTTAATTTTGCCTCACCATATGTTGAATTACCAAAAAAATTAACGGTAAAACAAAACTTAGAAATTTATGGAAGATTATATGAGATTAAGGATTTAAATAATCGTATCAACGAGATATCTAGCGATTTAGATATAAAAAATTTTTTTGAAAGAAAAACAGGAGAACTTTCATCTGGTCAAAAAAATAGAGTTTCACTCGCTAAATCTTTGATAAATAAACCTGAGATATTACTTTTGGATGAACCTACAGCAAGTTTAGATCCTGACATAGGTGATTTTATACGAAGTTATATAGAGGAATATAAATCAAAAAATAAAATTACCATTTTATTAGCATCACATAATATGAGTGAAGTTGAGAGGCTTTGCGACAGTATAATTATGATGAGAAAAGGTAAGATAGTTGATAAAGGAACATGTACGGATTTGATAAAAAAACATGGAAGAAATAATTTAGAGGAAACTTTTTTAAAATTAGCTAGGAGTAAAGATGAATTTTAACAAAATATATGCATTAGGTTTAAGACATCTTTATCTAATAATGAATTCTTTTCCCAGAGTGTTAGATCTTATTTATTGGCCAACTGTGCAAATATTTTTGTGGGGATTTATATCTAAATTTTTTACAATCAGCTCTGAGTATTATAGTAATACTGTTGGTGTAATTTTGACTGCTGCAATTTTATATGACTTTCTATTTAGAGCTAGTATTAGTTTTAATATGATGTTCCTTGAAGAAATATGGAGTAGAAATTTTACTAATTTGTTTATAGCCCCGATTAAAATTAGAGAAATTATTACTGCTTTAACTTTAACTGCTATTTTAAGAACCTTAATTGGTTTGGTGCCTGCAGTGCTAATAGCTATTCCCTTATTTGGTGTTTCTGTTCTTAAGCTTGGAATTCCACTTATTTTTTTATTAATTTCATTATACTTATTTGGTGTCACTCTTGGGCTTCTAGTAACTTCTGGATTATTAAGATATGGGCCATCGTTTGAAAACATTGCTTGGGCTAGTTTATTTTTTTTAGCTCCACTTGGTTGTATTTATTATCCAATAGAAATATTACCTTTCACACTACAAATTATAGCGAAAGCTTTACCTCTAGTACATATTTTTGAAGAAATGAGAAGTATTTTAATCAATAATACAGTAAATTATTTAAACATATTTAAATCAATTTCTATATCAATGTTTTATTTTGCGTTTGGTATTATAGTTTTTTACATTTCTTATTTTGGTGCTAAAAAAAGGGGAACTTTAATGAATATGGGTGAATAATATGCATAAAAATATTGAAAAAATAAAACAACTGGAGGGATCCCCAAAGATTATAAAAAACTTATTTTCAAAAAATGAATTAGAAAAGTTTTTTAATCTTTATCAAAATTTACCAACTACAGTACATAATAAAAAACAAAATGTAATTAAAAAGAGATGGTTAAAAAATTACAGTGAGGAATTAGAAAATCTTTTTTTTGAAAGAGTTAAAAATGAGATTGGTAATTTTAAAATGGATAATCTAAAGGATGAAAATAACGAGGATATACTTGGTCTATTTCAGGAAAGCTATAATCCTATTGGTTTACATGTTGATGCTGGTTTTAATTCAAATGAAATTATTTTTAAACAAACTCTTATCCCGCTTACATCAAAAGGTAGCACTGTTATTTTCAAAAATAAATTTTATGGAAATTCTACTAATTTTACAATTGATAAAAATGAATTAGAAGTAAAAGATTTGAAATATGGTCAAAATAGAAGATCCTCAGAACATTTAGAAATATTTGAAAAGAAACCATTTAATAAGGTAGATCATGAAAAATATTTGAAACATGAAAAAATTGAAAACCTTTCTGGTTTAGAAATTGATTTAGTTTATGAATGGGAACTAGGTTCAATGCTAATTTTTGACAGAACAAGATTACATTGTTCATCATCTTTAATTGAAGGAAAAAAAATAGGTTTAACTACATTTACCAAGAAATAAAAATCTCTAGAGATGAAAAAAAAAATTAATAAATTTTTTAAAAGTCTTGCAAAAGTTATATTGCCATTAATTTTTAAAGTATTGATAAAATTAAAATTAAATAGGAGGGTAATAAATTTTTTAAGTGAAGAAAGTTATAACAGTAACAATAAATATGATTTTACAACTTTGTTACATAAATTAATAAATAATAATAAAATTATTGCTTTAGACGTAGGAGCCCAAGGCGGTTTTAATTCTGATAACTTTTTTCCAAAAAAATATAATTCATTTTTTGAAGATATACTCATTGAGCCGATAAAAACTGAAGCTGAAAAATTGAAAGATAAAAAGTATGTAATCAACAAAGGCTTATGGAACAGTAAAGTGAGAAAGAAATTAAATATTTTAGGTAATAGACTTGGAAGCTCATCAATGTATGAGCCTAACATTGTAAATTTTGATCTTCATAATATTAAAGATAAAGATTTTGAAAAATATAAAATTACTAGTTCTGTTGAAATTGAATGCGATACTCTATCTAACCAACTTTCAGAACTCAAAATTGCAAATTTAGATTATCTTAAAATTGATACTCAAGGTGCAGAGCTAGAAATTTTAAAAGGTATGGGAGAATATCGACCATTACTGATTAAGACAGAAGTACATTTTTTTTCAATGTACAAAAATGTACCAAATTGGCATCGTCTAATAAATTATCTAGGTGAATTAAATTATGTATTAATAGATCTTAAAGGTATTGGCAGTCATAGTACGAGGATACCTGCTGAAGCAGATATGATTTTCATTCCTAATTTTAATAACGAAATTGGAAAAAATTTAATTATAGAAAATAAAGAAAAATTTATAGGCTTAATGTTAATTTTTGGTCAATTGGAACTTTTAAAAATTTTGATTAAAAAATGTAAACTTAATTATAATGAATTAAATCAAATAGAAGATCGGTATTTTAATTAATGGCTATATACGATTGTTTCCAATATTTTGATGAAGACCTTATTGTTGATTTACGTCTCAATATTTTAAATGAATATGTTGATTATTTTGTTATTTCTGAATCTACTAAGACACATCAAGGAAAAAATAAAAAAATTAATTTTAACATTAAAAATTTTCCTAAATTTAAAGATAAAATAATATTTATTACTGCTAACTATAAAGACAAAATTAATTTTGATAAACACACTGGTGGCGAGTCTCCTATAGAGCAACATCAAAGGAATTCATTAATTGAAGGTATAAAGAAAGCCTCTCAAGATGATTTAATTATTTTATCTGACTCCGATGAAATACCAGATCTTACCAAACTATCGAAAATTAAAAAAAATAAAAAGTTCATTGTTTTCTCACAAAAGATGTTCATGTATAAATTAAATCTGCAAAATTTAAGTGAGAGTAATTGGATGGGCTCAAGAATAACTAAAAAGAAGTATTTAAAATCGATGCAGGAATTTAGAAATTTAAAATTTAAAAATTATCCATTTTGGCGAGTAGATAAATATGATCAACAAATTATATATGGTGGTTGGCATTTTTCTTACTTACAAACTCCTGAGCAAATACTTAAAAAAGTTAAATCTTTCTCTCATGGTGAATTTAATAAAGAAAATTTTAATGAGAAACATATTGAAGAAAAAATACTTAATAATGAGGATATTTTTGGTCGTGGTAATAAATTAAAAAAAATTAATTTAGATCATAGTTACCCCGACTACATTATTAAAAATAAAGACAAATTTTTTAACTGGATAATTTAAAATGGTGCGCCGGATAGGAGTCGAACCCATAACCTCCGGAGCCGAAATCCGGCGCTCTATCCAGTTGAAGCTACCGGCGCAATATGGATAATTTAAATTAATTTATGAATAATACAATTAAATTTTCCGTTAATTCAATAAATAGTGGAAAAAGATTAGATATATTTTTAAATGAAAATATAAATCAATTTACAAGATCTTTTTTAAAAAAATTAATAGACAATAAAAAGGTCAAAATAAATAATAAAGTGATTTCGACTCCTTCGAGTAAAGTGAAAACTCGAGATAAAATCGAAGTCCATTTTATTGAAGAAAAAAATCGTAATTTAATCCCTGAAAAAATTCATCTTGACATAGTTTATGAGGACAAAAAAGTCCTGGTTATTAATAAACCAAAGGGAATGGTTGTTCATCCAGGTGCTGGAAATTATAAAAAAACTTTGGTAAATGCTTTATTATTCAAATATAAAAATAATTTATCAGATTTAAATGGATGTCTAAGACCAGGAATTGTACATCGTATAGATAAAGAAACTAGTGGTTTATTGGTAATTGCTAAAGATAATTTATCACACGCAGATCTTGGATTGCAGTTTAGTAAGCATACTATAAGGAGAAAATATCTTTGTTTAGCTTGGGGAGTGTTAAGGCCTCTTAATGGTAAAATTAATACATTAATAACTAGAGATAAAAAAAATCGGCAATTGATGACTGTAAGTGATATAAATGGGAAAAAGGCCGTTACAAATTATAAAACATTAAAAATTTTTAATATTAAAGATATTCCTAAAATAAGTTTAATTGAATGTGAGTTAGAAACAGGTAGAACTCATC
>CACAWM010000020.1 GCA_902536205.1 uncultured Pelagibacteraceae bacterium
GCTGCAATCAAAATTGCAGTAGATATGGTTAAAGAAAAATTAATTTCAAAAAAAGAAGCAATCAAAAGAATAGATCCAAATACCTTAGACACTTTGTTACATCCCACTTTAGACGATAAAGTTGAGAGAGAAGTAATTGCTTCGGGTTTACCTGCATCACCAGGTGCTGCAAGTGGTAAAGTTGTTTTTACCGCCAATGAAGCAGAGAAATTAAATGGGATGATGCAAGATACGATATTGGTGAGGTTAGAAACCTCACCAGAAGATATACATGGAATGCATGCAGCTAAAGGAATTCTTACTGCAAGAGGAGGAATGACCAGCCATGCCGCAGTAGTAGCAAGAGGAATGGGAAGACCATGTGTTTCAGGTTCGAGTGAAATAACAATCGATTATGAATTAAAACAATTCAAAGCTGGTAACATAATTATTAAAGAGGGAGATGTTATTACTATAGATGGAGGAAGTGGAAAAGTAATGAAAGGATTAGTTCCTACTGTTCAACCGGAAATTTCTGGATACTTCTCTACAATAATGAAGTGGGCTGATGAATTTAGAAAATTAAAAGTAAGAACAAACGCCGAAACAGAAGCAGATAGCAAAACTGCTAGAGAGTTTGGTGCTGAGGGAATCGGTCTATGTAGAACTGAGCATATGTTCTTTGATGAAGAAAGAATTCTATCCGTTAGACAAATGATTTTGTCTAAATCAAAAGACGACAGAAATAGTGCGCTAGATAAACTTCTTCCTCATCAAAAAGAAGACTTTAAAAAAATATTTAAAGTTATGTCAGGTTTACCTGTTACAGTAAGATTATTAGACCCACCACTTCATGAATTCTTACCAAAAGCTGACAGGGACATAGAGGAAGTGGCAAGATCTTTAAATTTATCAGCGAAAGAGGTTAAAGATAGAATAGCAGAACTTCATGAGGAAAATCCTATGCTTGGACATAGAGGATGTAGATTAGGCATTTCTTTCCCAGAGATTTATGAGATGCAATGTAGAGCAATATTTGAAGCTATAGTCGAATTAAAAAAACAAAAAGTTAAAGCAGCTTTTGTAGAAATTATGATACCTTTAGTATCAACTGAGTCTGAATTAGCAATTCTAAGAGCCTTAGTTAATAAAATAGCTAAAGAAATAGAATTAGAAAATAAATTAAAACTTGAATATATGGTAGGCACTATGATTGAATTACCAAGAGCCGCTTTACAAGCAAAGTCCATTTCAAGACATGCTGATTTTTTTAGCTTTGGAACTAATGATTTAACTCAAACGACTTTTGGAATAAGCCGAGATGACTCAGGAAAATTTCTAAACGATTATATTGATAATAAAATATTTAATGTAGATCCATTTGTAAGTATCGACCAAAATGGAGTAGGCGAACTAGTAGAAATAGCTTCCTCAAGAGGGAGAAAAACAAATAAAAATATAAAGTTAGGAATTTGCGGTGAACACGGTGGTGATCCAAAGAGTATTGAGTTTTGTTCTAGAACAGGACTAAACTATGTTTCTTGCTCTCCATTCAGAGTCCCAGTAGCAAGGTTAGCTGCTGCTCAAGCAGAGTTAACTAAATAAATAATAGAGTTGTATCGAACGATTTCGCACTGTGCGTGATAGCTCCAACAGAAATTCTATTAACTCCTGTTTTAGATATTTGTTTGATATTTTTTAAATTAGCATTACCTGAATACTCTGTTTGATATTTATTTTTGCAAAGTTTTAAACATCTTTTTAATTGATAAGAGCTCATATTATCAAAAAGTATTCTTTTAAATTTTAAATCCATAACCTGCTTTAGTTGATTGATGTTTTCTATTTCGACAGTAATAATTTTTTTTGTTTTTATCGCTTTTTTAACCAAGTATCTTAGATTATTAGATGTTCTAATATGATTTTCCTTAATAAGGATTTCATCACTTAAATTGTATCTATGATTATGTCCACCGCCTTTTTTGACAGCATATTTTTCAAGTGTTCTCAAATTAGGTGTAGTTTTTCTAGTACAACAAATCTTAGTTTTTTTACTAATTTTTTTTACGAATTTATTTGTAATTGTTGCAATACCTGAGGCATGATTTAAAAAATTTAAAGCAGTTCTTTCAGCTGTTAAGATTGTTTTTGCCTTAGCTTTTATCTCAGCAATCAACTTATTCTTTTTAATTTTTTTTCCATCTGAAACTTTTTTTGAAAAAATAGCCTCTCTACCTACAGACCTAAAAGCTATTTTACAAAAATCTAATCCAGCAATTATTCCATCCTGTTTAGCTATTATTTTAGCTTTAATAATTTTATTTTTTGAATTAATCAGGCTAGTCGTAATATCGCCTCGAGGTCTCAAGTCTTCTTCTAGAGCTTTTTTAACTACTGATTTAATATAAGATTGATTTAATTTTTGCACCGATCTAACGACCAATTTCGGTCATTCTTTGTACAGATTGTCTCGCTGCTTTAGCCATTTTTTCTTCGATGAAAATTTCATTCTTTTCATTTTCTAAACAATCAAGAATTTTTTTTAGTGTAATTTTTTTCATATAAGGACAAAGATTGCAGGGCTTAATAAATTCAACATTAGGGTTGTCTGCTTGTACATTGTCGCTCATTGAACACTCAGTCACCAACATTACTTTTTTCGGTTGATTTTTTTTTACATAATCGATCATACCACCAGTCGACCCAGCAAAATCACAAGCATCTAAAACATCACCAGGGCATTCGGGGTGACCGATAACTTTAATCCCAGGATTTGCTTCTCTAATGTCTTGAATTTCTTTTGGTGAAAACTGTTCATGCACGATACAAGAACCTTTCCAAGAAATTATTTTAACTTTTGTTTGTTTAGCTACATAATTTGCTAAATGTTGGTCGGGTAAGAATATTACTTTATCAGCTTTTAATGACTCTACTACTTTAACTGCATTAGCAGAGGTACAGCAAACATCAGTTTCAGCTTTTACGTCTGCTGAAGTGTTTACATACGATACTACTGGAACACCTGGATATTGTTTTTTTAATAATCTCACATCTTCACCAGTTAATGAAGCAGCAAGTGAACATCCTGCATCCATATCAGGAATCAGAACTTTTTTATCTGGACTCATTAATTTTGCTGTCTCAGCCATAAAATGAACTCCGCAAAGAACTATTATGTCAGCAGAAGTTTTTGCGGCCTCAACTGCGAGAGCTAATGAGTCAGCCGCTATATCTGAAACTCCATGGTATATTTCTGGCGTTTGATAATTATGGGCAAGAATTACAGCATTCTTTTCTTTTTTTAGTTTATTAATTTTTTCTATTAAAGGCGCGTGTACTTTCCACTCTATTTCAGGAACGTGTTTTGAGATCTTTTTATAAATCTCAGAAGAGCTTCTATTAAATTGTTCTTGTGCAGACATACTTATTCTAATCTATCAACTTGAACTAATATTGTCATTCATTTATTGTCGCATTATTAATGCGGTCGTGCTGAAATTGGTAGACAGGCACGCTTGAGGGGCGTGTGGGTTTCCCGTGAGAGTTCGAGTCTCTCCGACCGCACCAAAAAAGCTAATTTATGATTGAATATTTAAAAAAAAATAAACGAATAGTGCTTATAATTTTAGTTATAGCTTTTATTGAATTGAGTGGTTATGGGATTTTAGCTTCTCTTTCGAGATTATTAAACGCTCTTTAAAATTTTGCATTTTTTGTTGTTTACTAGAAGTTCTGTATTTTCAAATTCTTTAATATTAGGATCTACCACTTTTATTAAAGCAAATGGATAGGGTTGATCTATAAGTATTTTGCCAATTTTAACTTTATTGTAAAATATTTCCTCACCTAAATTTAATTTTTCTTTTGAATACATCGGCAACAACCTTCTTCTTAATTTATCTTTTAATTTCATTCTTGCAGTGTTTTCTTGGCCTATGTAGCATCCTTTTTTAAAATCTATTGCATTAAGTTCCTCAAAATTAGCTTCTAAACCAAATAATTGATCTTTTAAATTCTCAATACCTTTTATTGGAACACCTAAAGAATGGGCTTTTGCAAAATATGCATCAGGTTTTATAATCTTTAAGTCTAATTTTTTTATTGTAAGATGTAATTTTTCTAATTTTGACATTATTCTTGCTCCTAATTTTTTATTTCTGGGATCAATAAAAAGGGGACTATCCCTGAATTCTATCGTATCGTCAGTTGTATTTTTACTTTTTTGAATATCTAAAAATTTTTCTAAACTTATTAAACCTATTACATACTTTGATGTAATGTCTTTAATTTCAACTTTTGATCTTAATATATATTTCGTCAAGAAATGAATAATGTCTTTTGTAAATTTATTGTCACAATCTAATAGATAACCGTTTTTTGACTGTATCAAAAAAAATTCAAAAAAATATTTGCCTTGTGGTGTAAATAGCGCTGAAAAAATTGAGTTAGACAAACTTACTTTATCAATATCATTAGTAATGATATTTTGTAAAAAACTTTTGACATCTTCCCCATTTATCGAAATTAATCCACGGTCTTCTAATAAAATTATTTGATCTTTTTTCATATTTATAAGTATATACTGTATAATATATTTATTAAAACATGTCTGATAATTTTAGCCTCATCATAAAAAATGGTTCTTGTTACATAGATGGAAATCTTACAAAAACAGATATCGGTATATTTGAAAATAAGATAAAAAAAATTGGCAAGATCGAACTTAATAGTTCTAAAGTTTATGATGCTACTGGTAAAATTGTTCTGCCAGGTATTATAGATACCCAAGTTCACTTTAGAGAGCCAGGATCAACTGATGCAGAAGATTTAGAGAGTGGTAGTAGAGCCGCAGTGTTAGGCGGTGTAACTGCATTATTTGAAATGCCAAATACTAACCCTCCCACATCTAATTTGGTTGAATTTGATAAAAAGTTGCAAGCAGCTAAAAATAGAATGCATAGTAATTATGCTTTTTATTTCGGGGCAACACCTGATAATACCGATCAACTTGCTCAATTAAAAAATGTTGAAGGATGTTGTGGTGTTAAATTATTCGCGGGTTCATCAACAGGGAACTTATTAGTAGATAAAGAGGCCGATATCGAAAAAGTAATTTCCAGTAGCGATAGAATTGTTTCTATTCATTCTGAAGATGAAGATATTATTAAACTTAGAAAAAAATTTATTAAAAAAGGAGATGTTCATTCACATGCTGAGTGGAGAAATGTAGAAGTTGCAATGTCATCTACTCGAAGAGTAGTTAAAATTGCAGAGCGATATAATAAAAAAATTCACGTCCTTCATGTTACAACAAGAGAAGAAGTAGATTTTTTAGCAATGCATAAAAAAAATGTTACTTTCGAAACCACACCACAGCATTTAACCATATACGCACCAGATTGTTATGACAAACTCGGAACTTATGCTCAAATGAATCCTCCTTTAAGAACTAAAGAACATTATGATCGTTTGTGGGTTGCAATTAAAAATAATATTGTTGATGTGCTGGGCTCTGACCACGCCCCACACTTAAGAGAAAATAAAGACAAAGAATATCCAAATTCTCCTTCAGGTATGCCAGGAGTTCAAACTATTTTTCCAGTTATGCTGGACCATGTAAATAATGGAAAATTAACTCTTCAACAATTGATAAACTTAATGTGTGAAAATCCTTGTAAAATTTTTGGGATTAAAAATAAGGGATATTTAAAAGAGGGTTATGACGCAGATTTAACGATTGCTGATATGAATAAAGAGGTTGTAATCAAAAATGAAATGATAGCAAGTAAATGTGGATGGACACCTTTTAACAATCATAAGGTAAAAGGTTTTCCTATAGCCACAATAGTAAATGGTCATTTGGTAATGTCTAATGGTAAAGTAGTTGTAGAGTCTAAAGGAACACCATTAAAGTTTTAAAATTTTATTCTCAACTAAGTCAGCTTTTATTTCATCTAAGATAACTGGATCATCTATTGTAGCTGGCATTTTATAAGGTTCATTATCAGCAATCTTTCTTACTGTTCCTCTTAAAACTTTTCCTGATCTTGTTTTAGGTAATCTTTTTACTACAATGGCTATTTTAAAAGCTGCGACGGGACCTACTTTTTCTCTGACCATCTTTATACATTCACTGATTATATCTTTCTTATTTTTTGTAACTCCAGCTTTTAAAGCTAGTAAGCCGATTGGAAGTTGCCCTTTTAATTTATCAGCAATACCTATAACAGCGCATTCTGCTACATCTTTATGCTCAGCTAGAACTTCCTCGATTGCTCCAGTTGACAATCTATGACCAGCAACATTTATAATGTCATCAGTTCTAGACATGATCCATACATAACCGTCTTCATCGATGTGTCCCGCATCATAAGTTTGATAATAACCAGGGTAAGTTGACATGTAGTTTTCTTTATATCTTTTATCAGCACCCCAAAGTGTAGGAAAGGTTCCAGGAGGAAGTGGAAGCTTTACAACTATATCTCCCATTTTTCCTGGACCCACTTCTTTACCTTCTGAATTTAAAACTTTTAAATCATAACCCGGTACTGGTTTAAAAGCAGATCCATATTTAACTGGAAAGGATTCGATTCCAGTACAGTCAGATGTAATTGCCCAACTCGTTTCTGTTTGCCACCAATGATCTATCACAGGTGATTTGGATAATTTTTCAAACCATTTAATGGTGTCAGGATCGGCTCGCTCACCTGCTAAAAACAATTTATCAAATTTACTTAAATCATATTTTTTAAAAAATTCACCGTTAGGATCTTCTTTCTTTATTGCTCTTATTGCCGTTGGAGCTGTAAAAAGTGATTTTACCTTATGCTCAGATATAACTCTCCAAAAAACTCCAGCATCAGGTGTTCCAACTGGTTTTCCTTCAAATAAAACTGTAGTACATCCGTAAAATAAAGGAGCATACACAATATAAGAGTGACCGACTATCCATCCAATATCACTTGCAGACCACCATACATCATCTTGATTGATGTTATAAATATTTTTCATTGTCCACTTCAAAGCAACGATATGCCCACCGATATCTCTCACAATTCCTTTTGGTAAACCCGTTGTTCCTGAAGTATAAAGTATATAAGCGTATTCATTAGCGTTCATTTTCTCACACTCCGCAGGTTTTGCATCTTTATGAGCATCTTCCCAAGTAATATCTATTTTAGAGTCAAGCTTTGCTTTATCTTTTTCTCTTTGGAAAATTATACATTTGTCTGGTTTATGATTTGCAAGCTCTAAAGCTTTGCTAACTAATGGTTTGTAGTGAACAGTTCTACCAGGTTCATAACCACACGAGGCTGTAACTAAAAGTTTTGCCTTAGAGTCATCTATTCTACTTGCAAGCTCATTTGCTGCAAAGCCGCCGAAGACAACAGAGTGAACTGCCCCGATTCTACCACATGCAAGCATAGCAATCACTGCCTCAGGTATCATTGGCATATAAATAATTACTCTGTCACCTTTGTTTACACCTTGATTTTTTAATGCTCCTGCAAACAAAGCAACTTTATTCCTTAATTCGTTGTAAGTTATATTTTTTTTTATTCCAGTGATGGGACTATCGTATATGATTGCAAGTTTATTACCTCTACCTTCATCAATGTGTAAATCTAAAGCATTGTAACAAGTGTTTGTTACGCCATCCTCAAACCATTTGTAAAAAGGGGGGTTGTCAGTATTTAAAATTTTTGATGGTTTTTTGTACCAAAAAACGTTTTCTGAAATTTCTTTCCAAAAATCTTCCCTATTTTGAATAGATTTTTGATAAATTTCCTTATATTTTTGATTCAAATCATACCCCCTAAAAACTCTATTATTTCGAGAGTATTTCATAAATATCCCCAAAAAAAAATAAAAAAACCAATAAAAATGCGGGTTTTTGCGAAAAAAAACGCTTCACTGTAACTTTGTTTTTTACTATGTTCCCTCCAATTGCTCGGTGGCGGTTAGATTTACCGTTTGTCTGAGTAGTTTATATATAAACTAAATAGAAAACTAAACAAACGAGGGAGGTTTTCATGAGTAAATTAAAAATGTTTGCACTAGCAACTGTTGCCGTATTGGGTTTAACAGGCTCTGCTAATGCAGCTACCCCTATGTTAGAGACAGGAGATTTCGTAGGAATATCTTTCTGGCTTGTATCTATGGGTATGATCGCAACTACAGTATTCTTCTTTGCTGAAAGAAACACAGTAGCTGCATCATGGAGAACATCTTTAACAGTAGCTGGACTTGTAACTGGTGTTGCATTCGTTCACTACATGTATATGAGAGAAGTTTGGGTGACTACAGGTGATACGCCAACAGTATACAGATATATTGACTGGTTGATTACAGTGCCACTTCAAATGATCGAATTCTATCTAATCTTGGCAGCTGTAAGAAAAGTGCCAACTTCTATATTCTGGAAGCTATTAATTGGTTCATTAGTAATGTTAATCGGTGGATACTTAGGTGAAGCTGGTTATATTCAACCATTTGTAGGTTTCGTAATTGGAATGGCTGGATGGATTTATATCTTGTTTGAAATATTCTCAGGTGAAGCTGGAACAATGGCGGCAAAAGCTGGTAACAAGGCTATGTCTACTGCTTTCAGTGCAATGAGAATAATCGTAACTATTGGTTGGGCGATATATCCTTTAGGATATATTTTCGGTTACCTAACTGGTGGTGTTGATGCAAATGCTTTAAACATAATTTACAATTTAGCTGACTTTGTTAACAAGATCGCTTTCGGTCTAGTTATCTGGGCAGCAGCAATGCAAAACACAAGATTAGCATCTAGATAATAGATATTAATTTATAAAATAAGGGCAGGTACGTTTTGTGTACTTGCCCTTTTTCTTTAGATACTTATATTTAAATTTATGGAACTATCAAAACCTTATAAAGGAAAAGGAAAACGCAAAATTAAGAAAATGCCTTTTACGGTTAGAGGCTATATTTTATATTATGCTTTTTTTTGGATAGTAATTATTTCAATTTATCTAGCTCACTAATGGCAAAAATTATTTATAGAGATAATCTAGGAAACTCTAAAACTATAGAGGTGGAAAATGGTCTTTCTGTAATGGAGGGAGCGATCCAAAACGATATTCCTGGTATTGATGCTGATTGCGGTGGAGCTATGGCTTGCGCAACTTGCCATGTTTATGTCGAAGAAAATTGGTTTAATAAACTTGCAAAAGCAGAAGATGCAGAAGTAGATATGATTGATATGGCTCATGAACCGAAAAGAAATAGTAGATTAAGCTGTCAAATAATAGTCAGCGATAAATTAGACGGTTTAGAAGTTACGACACCAGAAAAGCAATCCTGATGAAAAAAACAGATGTCATTATAATTGGGGCTGGACCAGTAGGCCTTTTCGCTGTTCATCAATTAGGTATAAAAGGTCTTAAAGCTGTTGTTATAGATAATCTAGATAAAGCAGGCGGGCAATGTATTGAACTGTATCCAGACAAACCAATCTATGATATCCCTGCAGTGCCCGAGTGCACCGGCGAAGAGCTTACTAAAAGATTACTTGAACAAATAAAACCTTTCAAAACTAAATTATATCTTAATAAAAGAGTTGAGGAAGTTCATCCTGAAAAAGGGAATTGGATTGTAAAAACAAATAATAAAGAAGAGTTTATGGCTCCCAACATAATAATTGCGGGTGGAGTAGGTTCCTTCGAGCCTAGAAAAATTTCTTTAAAAGAGTGTGAAAAATTTGAGGGTAAATCTGTGTTTTATGCTGTCAGAAATAAAGATAATTTTAAAAATAAGAATATTTCAATTTTTGGAGGTGGTGACACAGCTTTAGATTGGACTCTAGAGCTTTCAAAATTTTCAAAAATAACATTAATTCATAGAAGAAATGAATTTAGAGGCGCACAACATACACTTTCAGAAATAAAAAAATTAGAACAAGAGGGGAAGGTTTCTATAAAAACTCCTTGTCAAATAGACTCTCTAGAAAGCGAAAAAGAATTAAAATCAATAACCATAAAATACGATGATGGAAAAACTGAAAAAATTCCTACAGACGTTATTCTTGGTTTTTTTGGTTTAATTATGAAACTAGGCCCAATTGCGGAATGGGGTTTGAATATGAATAAAAAAACTATTGAAGTTAATCCAGAGAATTTTGAAACTAATAAAAAAGGAATATTTGCTACTGGCGATATATGTAGCTATCCAGGTAAATTAAGATTAATTCTATCGGGATTTCACGAAGTAGCTCTCGCCTCTGTTGAGTGTTTTAAAAGAGCAAGACCTAATGAAAAATACAGATTTGAATTCACTACATCTTCTAAAACTATTCAAGATAGATTAGGAAAAAATGATTGAGCTGCTTACCGCAGATACTCCAAATGGTAAGAAAATTTCCATAATGCTTGAGGAGATAAAATTTGATTACAAGGTAACAAAAATTAATATTTTAAAAGATGAGCAATTTTCGCCGGAATTTAAAAAACTTAGTCCTTTTAGTAAAACTCCAGTAATAATTGATCATGAAAAAAAAATAAGTATTTTCGAATCTGGCGCTATATTGATTTACCTAGGAGAAA
>CACAWM010000021.1 GCA_902536205.1 uncultured Pelagibacteraceae bacterium
TAGTGAAACAAAAGATTATTAAAAGTGAAGATGGTAACAAAATTATCAATGGACTTAAAAAAATTAAAGTTCAGATAGATAAGGGGAATTTTGAGTTTAAAGAAAAGTTCGAGGATATACACCTAAATATAGAAAAAGCATTATTTGAGATCATTGGTCCATCAGCTGGATTTTTGCACGCTGCAAGATCTAGAAATGATCAGGTTGTGACTGATTTTAAATTATGGATAAAAAAAGCATCAAACGAAGTTATAAAAGATATTTCAGTTGTCATGAGAAATCTTATAAAAAAAGCTGAAAAAAATACAGATACGGTTATGCCTGGATTAACGCATTTAAAAAATGCACAACCTATTTCATTCGCACATTATTTGTTGTCATACTATGAGATGTTAAAAAGAGATAAAAAAAGATTTGAAAATAATCTTGAGCTATTAAATGAGTGTCCGCTTGGATCTGCGGCACTTTCAGGAACATCTTATAAAATAGACAGAACCTATACTGCAAAAAAACTTGGTTTTAAAAAACCTACAGATAACTCTATGGACTCTGTATCGGATAGAGATTTTGCAATTGATTTTTTATATGCGTCTGCTGTTTGTGCAATGCACCTATCTAGATTAGCAGAAGACTTTATTATTTATAATTCCGATGCTTTCAATTTAATTTCATTCAAAGATAGCATGCTTACAGGATCATCAATTATGCCACAAAAAAAGAATCCTGATCCTGCAGAACTAATAAGAGGTAAAGTTGGAATGAATTATGGAAAGTTAAATGCGATGCTAACAATAATGAAAGGTCTTCCCATGTCATATTTTAAAGATATGCAAGATGACAAGGAATTAGTTTTTGATGGCTATGATACTTTAGTAGATACTCTGACTATTAGCGCTGAATTAATAAATTCTGTAAATGCTAATAAAGCAAATATGCTTTTTATGGCTAACCAAGGATATACAACAGCAACTGATTTTGCAGACTATCTCGTTAAAAATAAAAATTTATCTTTTAGAGAGTCTTACGCTATTTCAGCAAAAGTTGTGAATTATGCAGAAAAAAATAAAAAGATGTTATCTGAATTAAATTTTGATGAAATCAAAAAATTTTATAAAGATTTAGATAAAAGTGTTTTAAAAGTGTTTGACGTTAAAAACTCTATGAATGCAAAAAAATCTCATGGAGGAACATCTATAATTAATGTTAAATCAATGATAAAAAAATATAAAAGGGAAATTTAATGAAAATAATAACTGCTTTTTTCCTAGTGATTTTTATTTTAACTAGTTGCGGAAAAAAATCTGAACCTAAATACCAAGGTCAAATAGATCAGGTCAATATAATTTCATAATCTTATGCAAAATCTAAGATATGTAGGAAATAATTTATTTGTTGAAAAACTGTCAATTAAGAATATTTTAAAAAAAAATAAAACACCTTTTTATATTTATTCGGAGAGTCAAATTGCTTTCAATTTTTTAAAGTTTGCCAACACATTTAAAAAAACTGATCCTTTAATTTGCTTTGCAGCGAAATCTAATAGTAATTTAAATATACTAAGAGTTCTTGGTAAATTAGGTGCTGGAGCCGATGTAGTTTCAGGAGGTGAATTATTAAAAGCCTTAAAAGCAGGTATTAGACCTAATAAAATTGTTTTTTCTGGGGTGGGTAAAACTGAAGAGGAGCTTAAAATTGCAATTAACAAAAAAATATTATTAATCAATTGTGAGTCTGAAAGTGAAGCTAAATTAGTGAATAATTTAGCAAAAAAATTAAGAAAAAAGGTTTCAATAGGATTTAGACTAAACCCAAATGTTGATGCTAAAACACATAAAAATATATCAACTGGTAAAGCTGAAAATAAATTCGGTTTATCGATTAAAAATTTTAAGGTTTTTCTAAAAACAGTAAAAACTTTTAAAAACGTAAAATTAGAAGCTTTAAGTGTGCATATCGGTAGTCAAATATTGAACGATACACCTTTTAGAAAAACTCTAAATGTAATGAGTAAATTAATAAAAGAATTAAAACTGAATTTGAAATATGTCGATTTAGGTGGTGGTTTCGGTATTAATTATACTGATAAAGAAAAACCAATTAATCTAAGTAAATATTCTAAACTGGTGCATAATTTTTCTAAAAAGTTAAATTGTAAAATAATCTTTGAACCTGGAAGATCTATTATTGGTAATACTGGTCTTCTGATAAGTAAAATACAATTTATTAAAAAAGGTGCTAATAAAAACTTTATTATACTAGATGCTGGTATGAATGATTTTATGCGCCCTGCTTTGTATGAAGCTTTTCATAAAATTATTCCTATTTCTAGAAAATCATCGAGAATGAAAGGTAAAATAGAATTTGTTGGACCAATATGTGAAACCACTTGCAAATTCGGAGTTTATAAAAACTATCCTAAAATAAATGAAAATGAATTTGTGGCAATAACTAATGTTGGGGCATACGGTTCATCATTATCCTCAAATTATAACACTAGACCATTAATTGCTGAAATTTTAATAAACAAAAATAAGCTTAGATACATTAGAAAGAAACAAAATTTACTAAAATTGATTAATTCTTAATGCAATTAATTAAATCATTAATCTTTAATATTTTTTTATATGTTGGTCTTATAACAATTTTTATTTTAGCTATACCGACCTTAATTTTACCGAGTAAATTCACAATATTTTTTGGAAGGTTATCTGCAAGATATATAGTGCTGATTTTAAGAGTAATCTTAGGTACAAAAGTAGTCTTTCATGGAATAGAAAATCTTAAAAAAGTAGATAATTATTTTGTCGCTTCTGCACATCAGTCTATGTTTGAAACTTTTGCCCTTCAGATACCCTTGGATGGTCCAATTTTTATTTTAAAAAAAGAGCTACTTAATATTCCGTTGTTTGGTTGGTATTTAAGAAAAATAGGTTCAATAGCAATTGTCAGAGAAACAACAACAAAAGAAAATTTGAACTTTTTTGATAAAGTGAAAGAAAAAGTTGAAAAAAGTAAAAGACCTCTTTTAATATTCCCCCAAGGAACAAGAGTAAAACTAGAAGATCAACCGCCCTTTAAGAAGGGGGTTGGTAGAATTTATAAAGCTCTAAATTTGCCTTGTATTCCTGTAGCTCATAATACTGGTAAAGTCTGGCCAAAAAATAGTTTTATGAAATATCCGGGTAATATTCATATTTCATTTTTAGAGCCAATCTTATCGGGTAAAGATAATGAAGAATTTGTTAAAGATATAGAAAATAAAATTTACACTGAAATAAAAAAGTTCTCTTAATTATTTTCTTCCAAAACCTGGCTTATCAGTGTCCTGGCCTGCTTCTATAATTTCTTTTCTTACTTTTTTAGTTGATGAAAAAATCTCTAAAAGTTTTTTACTATCCTTATTTTTTATAGCATCTTTAATTTCATTTAGATTCTTTGAGTAATTGTCCAAAACTTTTAAGATGTTTACACTATTATCTATAAATATATCTTTCCACATTAAAGGGTCTGATGCTGCAATTCTTGTAAAATCTCTTAATCCACCTGCACTATATTGAATGACATCGTCCTTAAATTTGTCTTCTTTGTTAATTGCTGTTTTTACAATACTGTAAGCTACAGCATGTGGTAAATGGCTGGTTAATGATAAAACATAATCGTGGTCTTCAAATGTCATCAGTTTAGTCTTGCTTCCAAGCTTTGACCAAAAATTTTCTAAAGATTTTATCTTATCTTCGGCTACCTCTTTGTCGGCAGATATTATGCACCATCTATTTTTAAATAAACTTGCAAAACCTGCCTCTGGACCACTGTATTCTGTTCCAGCTATAGGATGTGAAGCAATCCAATTTACATTTTTAAGATTTAAATTGCTGATAATTTTATTCACTTCTTTTTTTGCAGAACCTGTATCGGTTAAAATTACATTTTCTTTCAGACTAGTATGAATAGATAAAAGTATCTCTTTATAGCTACTTAAGGGAGAAGCAATCACTACTAGATCGGAGTCCTTAACAACATCTGAAATGTTAGCGCAAATTTCAACTGAAAAATTCTTTTTCAAATAATCGACAACTTTCGATGATTTATCGTAAACACTTATTTTAGTTGCTAATTTTTTTTCTTCTACTGCTCTCAAAATAGAAGAGCCAATTAAACCACATCCAATTATACTTATTTTATTAAACATTTAATATTTTTTTCATTTTGGAAATTAATTTTCTATTTTCTTCACTTTTCCCAATCGTAATTCTTAATGAATTCTTAATACCATAAACATCCATCTTACGAACTAAAATTCCTGCTTTCGCTAATAATTTAAAAACTCTTGATGAATTAATTTTTACTTTATCAAAATTTACTAATAAAAAATTACTAAAACTTTTATTTGTTTCAATTTTCATTTTTTTAAATTCATTAAACATTTTCTTATTCCAATTATTAACGTGTTTAATTTCTTTATTTAACCAAGTACTATCTTTTACTGCGGCAGATGCAGCAAATAAAGCTGCTTTGTTTACATTAAAAGGTGGCTTAATTTTATTTAATGTATCAATAATTTCTTTAGATCCATATCCCCACCCCACTCTCAATCCTGCTAGGCCATAAATTTTTGAAAATGTTCTTGTCATTACCACATTTTTAAAATTAGAAAACAATTTTAAAGCTGAAGAATAATTTTTTTGTTTTACATATTCAAAGTAAGCATCATCAACTACTAACAAAATATTGCTTCGTAGTTTTTTTCGTAAAAACAATAAATCTTTTTTTGCAATATAGGTCCCGGTCGGATTATTAGGATTAGCTAAAAATACAACTTTTGTTTTAGTAGTAACTTTTTTTAAAATATCTTTTACTGAAACTGTAAAGTTATTTTCTTTTGAATAAATAACTTTTGCTCCGTTCATTTTGCTATAAATTCTATAAATAATAAAACTATACTTAGGCACAATTACCTCGTCACCTTTTTTTAGGTATGCTTTACAAATTAATTCAAAAATTTGATCTGAACCTGATCCCAAAAGAATTCTATTTTTATCTAATTTAAATTTTTTTGATAAAGTTTCTCTTAAGAACGTACCATTGGTGTCAGGATATCTTGCAAAACTTTTTGATACTTTTATGTATTCTTTTTTTGCTTTCGGACTAGGTCCAAGCGCAGACTCATTAGCTGATAATTTTATCTTAGCTAGTCTATTTTTAAATACGCTCATTCCTACTACGTATTTTTCAGTTATTATGTTATTTGGCTTTGGTAATCTCATTGAGTAATGTAATATCCAAATTGTTCGAGTTTTTCTAGAAGTCTTTATCTTATATAAAATTGACAAGTTTGTGATGATCTAGTAAATAGATATCGCGCTGATTTAACCATATTGCAAGCGCATAATAAATTTAGCTAAAAAGGGAGATGCCCAGTTTAGCTGGGCTTTTTTTTTGGATGAATAGAAAAATTGAGAATATAAATAAGATCACTATTACTAAACCACTCAAGCTTGATTGTGGAAAAACCATTAAGAATTTTCCTCTGGCCTATGAAACCTACGGAAAACTTAATGAAAATAAAGATAACGCTATTTTAGTATTCCACGCTTTAACGGGTGATCAATTTGTAACTGGCACGAACCCTGTGACAAATAAAGAGGGCTGGTGGGTCACTGCTGTTGGTCCTGGCAAGGCTATTGATACAGATAAATATTTTGTGATTTGCGCAAATGTAATTGGTGGATGTATGGGATCTCTTGGACCAAAAGATACAAATCCTGAGAACAACCAGCCCTATGGTTTAGATTTTCCAGTTATCACCATTAAAGATATGGTAAAAGCACAAGAGTCTTTACTGGAACACCTTGGTATAAAAAAACTTTTATGTGCTACTGGCGGATCAATGGGCGGAATGCAGTTATTACAATTTTGTGCAACATTTCCTGATAAAGCTTTTTCAGCTATTCCGATAGCTTGTAGTTCAAGTCATAGTGCACAAAATATTGCACTTAACGAACTAGCACGCCAAGCTATAATGGCTGACCCTGTATGGGATAATGGAAAATATGTATCAAAAAATGTGCAGCCAAAAAATGGCTTAGCAGTTGCAAGAATGGTTGGACATATAAGTTATTTATCTGAAAAAGGTATGCAGGAAAAATTTGGAAGAAAGTTACAAGAAAAAGCTGATTACGAATTTAGTTTTAACGCAGATTTTCAGGTAGAGAGTTATTTAAGACACCAAGGTTATGCTTTTGTGGAAAGATTTGATGCAAATTCAATTCTTTATATAACTAGAGCAATGGATTATTTTGATCTTTCTAAACAATATAAAGGTGGGTTAGTTGAAGCTTTTAAAAATCAAAACACGAAATTTCTAGTAATATCATTTTCTTCAGACTGGCTTTATACAACAAAAGAAAATAAGGATATAGTAATTGCATTAAATGCATCTGGTGCTGATGTTTCCTATTCAGAAATAGTAACGGACAAGGGACACGACTCCTTCTTACTAAATGAACCAGAATTTTTAAAAACTCTTAAAGGTTTTATAGATTCAATGTATGAAAAGTTTAAAAATGAAAAAAGAATTTAAAGTAATAGCTGAATTATTACCTAACAATACAAGAGTCTTGGATGTAGGTTGTGGAGATGGATCTCTAATGAATTTCCTAAAAGAGGAAAAAAATATAGAGGTTCGTGGATTAGAACTTAATCAAGAAAATGTGCAACAATGCATTCACAAAGGTTTACCAGTTATACAGGGGAACGCAGAAACTGAACTTCATCAATTTCCTGATCAATCTTTTGACTACGTTGTGCTTAGCCAAACGTTACAAGCTTTTTATAACCCAGAAGAAGTTTTAAAAAATCTTTTGAGAATAGGTAAGGCAGTAGTTGTTTCAATTCCAAATTTTGGATATTGGAAAGTAAGAATGAAACTTTTATTTTTTGGTGAAATGCCAGTTACAAAAACATTGCCAAATACATGGTATAACACTCCTAACTTACATATGTGTACTATTAAAGATCTATTTAAATTTTGTTATGAGAAAAAATATAAATATCAAACAAGTAGTTGGGGTTAATGAAGATAAAACCTCATTAATAAAAAAAAACAATTTAGAAATAAAAAATCTCTTTTCAAAATTAGGGATTTTTTTAATAGGGTAAATGATAGTAGAAATTATTCCATGTTTAAGTGACAATTACAGTTATTTAATTCATGAAAAAGAAACAGGCACTGTTTCAATAGTAGATCCTTCCGAATTTAATGCCTGTGATAAAATAATAAATAAATATAAAAAGTTAGATTTTATTTTAAATACTCATCATCATGCTGATCATGTTGGAGCTAATCTGGCGCTAAAAAAAAAATATAACTCAAAGATTTTAGGCTCAAATTCAGACAAAAATCGTATACCAGGAATTGATATATTGCTTGAAGAAAATCAAAAGGAAAAAATTGGAAATTTAGAATTTGAGGTAATTTTCATTCCAGGTCACACTAGGGGTCATATTGCTTTTTTCTTTAAGAAGAAAAAAATTGCTTTTACTGGAGATACATTATTTTCTTTAGGATGTGGTAGAGTATTTGAAGGTACTCATGAAGAAATGTTTAATTCTTTAAATAAAATAAAAAATCTTCCTCCTGATACAAAAATTTATTGTGGACATGAATACACAAATTCAAATTTAAATTTCTGTTTAGAGCATGATCCAAAAAATACTTATTTAAAAGATAAAAAAATTGCTATTGAAAAAAAAACTAAACTCTAATCAACCAACTATTCCGTCTACTATAGCTGAAGAAATTAAAACAAATATTTTCCTAAGGTGTGATGACCCTGAAATAAAGCATAACCTAGGCTTAAAAGATTCATCTGACGTTGAAGTTTTTTCGAAATTACGAGATTTAAAGGACTCTTTTTAGCTTCAATAATCTTGACTTGCCAGAACTGAGGGCTATATTGCGTGAAAATTTAAAAAAAAGAAATTTTATGTCATTTGCTATAATTGAAACTGGTGGAAAACAATACAAAGTAACCGCAAGTAAAATATTAGAAATAGAAAAACTTAACGCTAAAGTTGGTGAAACTATTAAATTTGATAATGTTTTACTTTTAAACGACGATAAAAGCACCGAAGTTGGAAGTCCTAAAGTTGACGGAGCTACAGTTGAAGCTAAACTTTTAGACAATGTCAAAGATAGAACAGTATTAATTTTCCATAAAAGAAGAAGAAAACACTCAAGAAAAAAGAATGGTCATAGGCAACGTCACTCTAAGATACAAATAACAAAAATTTTAGCAAAAGGTGGAAAAGTTGTAGACGAAGCTAAAATTGCTGAAAAAAAGAAATCTGTTAAAGAAGAAAAAAAAGTTATAAAAAAGGAAGCAAAAAAATAGGAAATTAAATGGCAACTAAAAAAGCAGGTGGATCATCGAAGAACGGCCGAGATAGTAAAGGTAGACGTCTTGGAGTAAAAAAGTATGGTGATCAATTAGTTATACCTGGAAATATTATAGTTAGACAGAGAGGTACGAAAATTCACCCTGGTGATAATGTTGGTATGGGTAAAGACCACTCAATTTTTTCTTTGATAAAAGGAAAAGTGAAATTCAAAAAATCTAAGTTAAACAGAACTTTTGTTTCTGTAATCCCCAATTAAATCTATATAAATAACCTAAGTTATTTATATTATAATAAGTATGAAATTTTTAGATCAAGCAAAAATTTATATTAAAGCTGGAAATGGCGGGTCAGGTTCTGCAAGCTTTAGAAGAGAAAAGTTTGTGGAATATGGCGGACCAGATGGGGGCGATGGTGGAGACGGTGGGTCTATAATTGTTCAATCGGACAGAAACCTTAATACATTAATTGATTTCAGGTACGCTCAACATTTTAAAGCTCAACATGGAAAACCTGGAAGTAAAAGAAATAAAACTGGAGCTAATGGGGAAGATTTGATTTTAAAAGTTCCATTAGGGACTCAAGTATTTGAAGAAGATAACAATACCTTAATTTATGACTTTACAAAAAATAAAGAAAAATATCTTGTGGCATCGGGTGGTAAGGGCGGACTAGGTAACGTAAGATTTAAAAGCTCCACAAATAGAGCGCCAAGAAAAAAAACTAATGGAAAATTAGGTGAAGAATTTTGGATATGGCTTCAATTAAAAGTAATTGCTGATATTGGAATTATTGGTAAGCCAAATGCTGGTAAATCTAGTTTGCTTGCAGCACTAACAAGAGCTAAACCAAAAATAGCAAACTATCCTTTTACAACAATAAATCCAAATTTAGGAGTTTCTTACTACGCAGGAAAAGAGATTACTTTAGCTGAT
>CACAWM010000022.1 GCA_902536205.1 uncultured Pelagibacteraceae bacterium
TCTTGTCTTTCTCTATTTCTAAATATTGAGCGTTATCCAAAATTTCCTTTTTGGTTAAATAATGAATCGCACCGGTAGTATTAATTATATTTTCACCTCTTAAATTATCATGCTCCGGGCTAACTATAAGATCAAAATGTTTAAATGATATTTTTGGATCTTGTATATGAATGTTAAAAATTTCATTACCTAGTCTTTTCTTTAATGCAATTGATGGTATTACACTTTTTCTTCCGCATGATATTATTACTTTACAATCGCAAACAAATTTATTTTTTACCAAATTTTCTGATATCGGACTGATTCGTGGTGGAATTAGACTCCAGAAAGATTTTAATTCAATTTTTTGGTGTTTGAAATTTAGACCCAAAGCTTTAGCTAATCCCTCAACTTGACTAACCATACCGTGCATACCTTGCGTTAAAAGAAGTGCTTTTAATTCCAACATTAGTTACTATATACCTTTACATTATGAATAATAAATCAACAAAACATACAAAAGTGTTAATTCTTGGATCAGGTCCAGCTGGTTATACGGCGGCTATTTATGCGGCTAGAGCCATGCTTAAACCCATACTTGTTCACGGTTCTCAGCCTGGGGGACAATTAACTACTACAACTGACGTTGAGAATTACCCAGGATACTCAAAAGTGATTCAAGGTCCTTGGCTTATGGAAGAAATGAAAGGCCAAGCTGAAGCTGTTGGAACAGAAATGATACAAGATCACATAAGTAAAGTTGATTTAACGAAAAAACCTTTCACAGCAACTGGTGATAGCGGGCAAATTTACACTGCAGATAGTTTCATAATTTCAACAGGCGCACAAGCTAGATGGTTAAATTTGAAGTCCGAGCAAGAATTCAGGGGTTTTGGAGTTTCAGCTTGCGCTACGTGTGATGGATTTTTCTTTAAAGAAAAAGAAGTAGCTGTAGTTGGCGGAGGAAACGCAGCTGTTGAAGAAGCAATGTTTCTAACTAAGTTTGCTTCAAAAGTTTATCTAATCCATAGAAGGAATGAATTAAGAGCAGAAAAAATGCTTCAAGCAAAATTAAAAGCAAACAAAAAAATAGAAATTATTTGGGACAGCGTTGTTGAAGACGTATTAGGTACAAAAGAGCCTAAAACTGTGAATGCATTAAAAATTAAAAATGTAAAAAATAATAAAGTTAAAGATCTTAAAGTTGACGGTTTATTTATTGCTATAGGTCATGATCCAGCGACATCTTTGTTTAAAGATCAATTAAAAATGGATAAAGAAGGATACCTTATAACTCAACCTGACTCAACGGCTACAAATATTCCAGGAGTATTTGCGGCTGGTGATGTAAAAGACAAAATTTTCAGACAAGCTGTTACAGCTGCTGGTATGGGCTGTATGTCTGCACTTGAAGCTGAAAAATATTTATCTGAGTCTAATTAAGGCTATTACAAAAAGATTTAATTCTTTCCATTGCTTTCTTTAAATTATCCATTGATGTGGCATAAGATATTCTAAAGTAACCTTCTAAACCAAAAGCAGAACCTTGAACAACGGCTACCTCGGCTTTTTCCAACAACTTTTCTACAAAGTCTTTGTCAGTTTTTAGTTTAGTTTTGTTGTTCAGTAATTTTTTACAATTAGGAAAAACGTAAAAAGCTCCTTCAGGACTTAAACAACTTATACCTTTTATGTTATTTAAACTATCAACAACAAAATTTCTTCTTTCTTTAAAGGAATTTGATCTCTCTAAAATAAAGTCTTGTGTTCCGTTCAAAGCTTCTACTGCAGCTGCTTGACTTATTGATGTGGGATTACTAGTTGATTGGGATTGAATTTTAGCCATTGCTTTAATAATTTCTTTTGGGCCCGCAGCATAACCTATCCTCCAGCCAGTCATTGAGTAAGATTTACTCACTCCATTCATTGTTAAAGTTCTGCTTTTTAATTTTTCAATTTGGGCAATTGTAAAAAATTTAAAACCGTCATATGTAATATGTTCGTAAATATCATCGCTTAAAATATATAAATTTTTATATTTTATTAAAATTTTTGATAAAGCTATTATCTCATCTTTAGTATATCCAGAGCCTGTAGGGTTAGATGGAGAGTTTATAATTATCCACTTTGTTTTCTTTGAAACTGCCTTTTTTAATTTCTCTGGTGTTAATTTAAAATTATTTTTTTCATCACATTTAATTATTTTGGGTTTTCCCCCAGCTAACAAAACAATGTCAGGATAAGAAACCCAATAAGGGGCTGGAATAATTACCTCGTCACCTTTATTTATGGTTGCCATAAAAGCGTTATATAAAACTTGCTTTCCACCAGTTCCAACTGAAATTTGATCAAGCTCATATGATAAATTATTTTCTCTAGAAAATTTTGCCTGGATAGCTTTTTTTAACGCTGGGGTTCCATCCACTGCAGTATATTTCGTATCGCCTTTTCTAATCGCTTTGATTGCTGCTTCTTTAATATTATCTGGAGTATCAAAATCAGGCTCTCCAGCACCTAAACCTATTACATCCTTTCCAGCAGCTCTCATTTCTCTAGCTTTTGAGGTAACTGCTATTGTAGGCGACGGTTTTATACGTTTTAAACTATTGGAAACTATGCTCATTGAAATTTATAATATAATTAATTTATTATTAACACAAAATGCAAAATACTTATCAAGAAAAATTAGCTGATCTAGAAGTTAATAACTCAAAAAAAATTAAGAAGTTAGAGGGAGGTATTAACTTTAAAATCAAAAGTGATTTTCAACCTAGCGGGGACCAACCGGAGGCTATAAAGCAAATATTAAAAAACTTAAAAGATAACAAACAAGAACAAGTGCTTTTGGGGGTTACTGGATCGGGTAAAACTTTTACAATGGCAAAAGTTATCGAAAAGGCTAATAGGCCAGCTCTTATTCTAGCGCCAAATAAAACTTTAGCTGCTCAATTGTATGGAGAGTTTAAAAGTTTTTTCCCAGACAATGCTGTAGAATATTTTGTGTCATATTATGATTACTACACTCCAGAAGCATACGTTCCTAGATCTGATACTTATATAGAAAAAGAAGCTTCAATTAATGAGCAAATTGATCGTATGAGACACTCGGCAACAAGATCTTTATTGGAAAGAGATGATGTAATTATTGTTGCAAGTGTATCATGTATTTATGGTTTAGGTTCTGTAGAGGCGTACTCAAAAATGACAATTACTTTGAAAAAGAATTATGAGTATGAACGGGATGATTTAATCAAAGCTTTTATAAACTTACAGTACAAAAGAAATGATCAAAATTTTTTTAGAGGCACTTTTAGAGTAAGAGGAGAAAATCTAGAAATTTTTCCATCGCATTTGGAAGATAGAGCTTGGAGAATAAGTTTTAATTTAAATAAATTAGAAAAGATTGAAGAATTTGATCCACTTACTGGTGATAAAACAAATGATTACTCCATTATAAAAATTTACGCTAATAGCCACTACATAACTCCAAAACCAACTATCGATCAAGCTATTAGACAAATAAAATCTGAATTAGCTGAAACTTTAAAAAAACACAGAGAAGACAATAAACTTTTAGAAGAGCAGCGACTAAGAGAAAGAACTAAATTTGATTTAGAAATGATTGAAGCAACTGGAACTTGTGCAGGTATCGAAAATTATTCAAGGTTTTTATCTGGACGAAAAGCTGGAGAACCTCCGCCTACTCTATTTGAATATTTTCCAGATAACGCAATTATATTTGTAGATGAAAGTCACGTGACTGTTCCTCAGTTAAATGGAATGTATAAAGGAGACCGTACAAGAAAGAGCACCTTGGCTGAGTATGGATTTAGACTACCGTCCTGTATGGATAATAGACCTTTAAAATTTGAAGAGTGGGATTTAATGAGAACACAAACTGTATTCGTGTCTGCTACTCCAGGGCCATGGGAACTCAAACAAACCAGCAATAAACATATTGATCAAATCATTAGACCCACAGGTTTAATAGATCCACCAGTAGAAATAAGGCCAGCTAAAACTCAGGTAGATGATCTTATGCATGAAGCAAAAGAAATAGTGAAAAAAGGTTATAGAGTTCTTGCCACAACACTTACTAAAAAGATGGCAGAAGATCTAACTGAATACCTTCACGAAAATGGTCTTAAAGTAAGATACATGCACTCCGACATAGATACTTTAGAAAGAATTGAAATTATTAGAGATTTAAGAATGGGGGTATTTGATATTCTTGTTGGCATAAATTTATTGAGAGAGGGACTAGATATACCTGAGTGCGCTTTGGTTGCAATATTAGATGCAGATAAAGAAGGTTTTTTAAGATCTGAAACTTCTTTAATACAAACTATTGGAAGAGCTGCTCGTAACATAGATGGTAAAGTAATTTTGTATGCTGATAAAGTCACAAAAAGTATTGATAAAGCTATAAAGGAAACTGAAAGAAGAAGAAATAAGCAGTTAGAATATAATAAAAAAAATGGGATAACTGCAGAGTCTGTAAAAAAAGAGATCAGCGATATATTAGAGTCAGTTTATGAAAAAGATTACGTAAAAATTAGTGAAGGCTCAAATGTAGGCGGGAACTTAAAAAAGCATCTAAAAGCATTAAATAGAAAGATGAAGGAAGCTGCATCTAATTTAGAGTTTGAGGAGGCTGCAAAATTAAGAGATGAAATGAGAAAGTTGGAGGCAAGTGAACTTGAAATAACTTTAAATCCAAAAATTTCTCAATATAATTTAAAAAGTAAGGTTTACCCAAAAGGGAGATCAACGATGGGAATGCCAGGTACAAAACCTAAAAAGGCAATAAAAAAATGGAAGCCAAAAAAATAATTATTACTGGTGGAGCTACAAGGATCGGTGCTGCAATTGCAAAAAGCTTAGTAAATTATGATACTAAAATGGTTATTCATTTTAATAAATCTAAAAGTAGTGCTTTAAAATTAAAAAAAGAACTAGAGGAGCTTGGCGCTGAGACTTTTCTATTAAAAGCAGATTTGAATAATTTTAAGCAATCCAATAATTTAATTAGGACTGCACATAAAAAGATGAAAGGCTTAGATTGTCTAATTAATAATGCTTCTATTTTTGAAAATGATAATCTTGAGAATTTCTCTGAAAAATCATTTTCAAAACATATTAATGTAAACTTAAAAGCGCCTGCTATTCTGACTCAAAACTTTTATAAATTATTGAAAAATAAAGAGGGATGTATTGTGAATATTATTGACCAAAGAGTTGAAAAATTAACTCCTTTTTTTTTCTCATATACTTTAAGTAAATCCTCTTTAGCGGTTTTAACAAAAACCTCAGCGATGAAATTGGCTCCTAATATTAGAGTGAATGGTATCTCACCTGGTCCTACTTTAAAAAATAAAAGACAATCTGAGAGACATTTTAAGAATCAGTGGAAGTCAATAATATTAAGAAAAAAAGTAGATTTAGAAAATATCTGTAATGGGGTAAAATTCCTTATTAAAAGCAAAAGTATAACTGGAGAAATAATTAATATTGATGGTGGGCAAAGACTAGCATGGCAAACGCCTGATATAATTAATACAAAAGAATGAAAATAATAAAATTTAAAAAAAGAGAAAAATTTAAATACAAAAGAAAAGTAATCATTAAAGATCTTACCTTGAAGATTTTAGTTGGAATACATAACTTTGAAAAAAAAAATAAGCAAAGGGTAAAATTTAATATTGAAATTTTGACAGATCCTTTTGTGTCTCCAAATAGAAGAGACTTAAATTCAATTTTAAATTATGAAGAAGTTGTAATGAAAATTGAAAAACTTACAAACTTTAAACACCATGAATTACTTGAGGATTTGGCAGAGAATATTTTTAATATTATTTTTAAAAATAAACTTGTTAAAAAAATAAATTTAAAATTAGAAAAATTAGATATCCTTAAAAAAACTAAATCAGTTGGTATTGAAGTTTCAAAGACTAAATTATGATAAACAGTTTAGAGTTAGGTAAAAAAGTAATTAAAGATCAAATACCATTAATTCCTAAAAATCCTGGCGTATATAAAATGTTGAGCTCAACAGGAGAAATTCTTTATATTGGTAAAGCAAAAAATATCCCAAACAGACTTAAGAGTTACGTAACAGACTCAAATCTACCTATTAGGACTGAGAGAATGTTATCTCTAACTCATAACTTAGAGACAACTACTACAAGTAATGAAAGTGAGGCTTTATTGCTTGAAGCAAACTTAATTAAAAAACATAAACCTCGGTACAACATTTTATTAAGAGACGATAAATCTTTTCCATACATATACATTGGTAATAAAGATAAATGGCCTCAACTAACTAAGTTAAGAGGAAAAAAATCAAAAACAGGTTATTATTTTGGTCCATTTGCATCAATAGGTTCAGCCAACTGGACAATTAAAATTCTACAAAAGATTTTTCAATTAAGGGTTTGTGATGATACAGTTTTTAAAAATAGAGAACGTCCGTGTATTCTTTATCAAATTAAAAGATGCTCTGGACCCTGTGTTGGGCATATTCAAGAAAAAGATTATTTATCTACCGTAAATGATGCGATAGATTTTATTTCAGGTAAATCAAGAAGAATTCAAAAAAACTTATCTAAAGAGATGGAAGAATCCAGTAAAGAACTTGATTACGAAAAAGCAGCTATCGCAAGAGATAGAATAAAAGCTTTAACTCAAATACAAACATCTCAAAAGATTAATCAAACCAATTTAAATGAAGCTGATGTAATAAGTATCTATAAAGAAACTGGAAAAACTTGCATTCAGGTTTTCTTTTTTAGATCCAAACAAAACTGGGGTAACCAAGCATTTTATCCAAAACATGATACGGATGATAAAATTGAGGAAATTTTATCATCTTTTTTATCTCAATTTTATGAAAACAAAACTATACCTGCTTTAATTCTTACAAACATTGAAACTAAAGAGAAAAAACTTCTTGAGAAAACATTCTCCTCAAAAGAAAGTAAACAGATAATAATTAAAAAAGCTAAAGCAAAAAATGAAGTATCTATTTCAAAACTAGCTGAAAAAAATGCAAAACAAGCATTAAAACAAAAACTAGTTCAATCTGATACGAATAATAATTTAATTGAATCTCTTGCTGCTAAATTTAAACTTAATAGCAATATAGATCTTATAGAAGTTTATGATAACAGTCATATTCAAGGTACAGACTCTATTGGAGCGCTAATATGCTTTAGTAATGATGGTTTTGTTAAAAAAAGATATAGAAAATTTAATATCAAGGATGAGAAAATAAAAAATGATGATTATGGAATGATGAAAGAAGTTTTATTTAGAAGATTTTCAAAAGCTATAAAAGAAAAATCAGGTTCGTTATCTCTTCCAGATTTGATTTTAATTGACGGGGGTAAAGGACAATATTCAGTAAGTAGAGAGGTTTTGAATGAACTTGGTTTACACGATCTACCAATTTTGGCTGTGGCTAAAGGTAAAAGAAGAAATGCAGGAGAAGAAAAAATTTATCACAATAATAAAGAGTTTATCTTAAACAAAAATGACCCCCTTCTATTTTTTATTCAAAGACTAAGAGATGAGGCGCATAGATTTGCTATTAGCACTCATAGAGCTAAAAGAAAGAAAAACCTTAGTAAGTCTTTGCTAGATCAAATTCAAGGAATAGGGAAACAAAGAAAGCGAGCTCTGTTAAATCATTTTGGGTCTGCGCGAGCTGTAGAGTCTGCAAGTTATGATGATTTAAAGTCAGTTGAAGGAATTGAAGACAATATCGCAAAGAAAATATATGATTATTTTCACGAATAAATGAACCTAAAGATACCAAACATACTTACAATAGGAAGAATAATTATTGTTCCAATTTTTGTAATGGCATTTTTCATTCCTGGTTTTTTTGGAGACCTAATACCTTTTTTTCTATTCGTTTTAGCTAGTTTTACAGATTATTTGGATGGTCTTTTAGCAAGAATTTTCAAAGAAGAGTCAAAATTAGGTGAACTTTTAGATCCAATAGCTGATAAAATTTTAGTAGCAGCTGCCCTAATTCTTCTTGTGATGAATGGCACAATAAAAAATTATGAAGTAATTGCTGCTATAATAATTTTAACAAGAGAAATTTTAATTTCTGGTTTAAGAGAGTTTTTAGCAAAAGGTCAAATATCAATGCAGGTAACAAGCCTCTCAAAACTAAAAACATTTATACAAATGCTATCAATCGCCATATTATTGACTGGAGAAAGTGGAAATAAAATAATCAATTTTCAAGACTATAATGCTCAAACTATAGGAATAATTCTTTTGTGGTTTTCTGCGTTTTTGACACTTTATACTGGTTACGACTATATAAGAAGAGGAATAGACCACGCAATTGATCAAGATAAGAAGGACTAGTAATGACTTTAACAAACCAAAATTTAAGGGAAAAGAAATTTCATGATGAATTACAATCTAAATCTAAAGGGAGATTTGAAAATATTTTCTATAAAGCAATTAAAAATGCCTGGGAGGATTTTTACGATTTTTTAAATCTGAATTCTAAAAATTCTGAAATTTTAGACTATGGATGTGGTGTAGGGCCTGTTATAGAAAAAGTTATTAAATTCAATCCAAAAAAAATAACTGGTATTGATATTTCTGAAGTATCAATATCTAAAGCAAAAGAAAAATTTGCTAATTATAGCTCAAACGTTGAGTTGTTAGTTGGTAATTGTGAAAATACAACCTTTAGCGATCATAAATTTGATATAGTTTATGGCCTTGGTATACTTCATCATCTACAATTTTCTAAGTCTATAAATGAAATTTCAAGAATTTTAAAACCTGAAGGAAAATTATTATTTATTGAACCGTTAGGAACAAACCCTTTAATAAATTTTTATCGAATGCTAACACCTAAATCAAGATCAAAGGATGAGCATCCTCTTTTGTTTAAAGATTTTGAAATGATCAAATCGAGTTTTAAGAATGTTAATATAAAGTATTACGGTTTTTTAACTTTAGTTTTTTTTCCTTTTTATAGTTCAAATGACTCTAAAATTTTTAAATTTCTTGTAAATTTAGACCAGTTTCTTTTTAAAACTAAGATTTTTAGATACTTCGCTTGGTCAGTTTTGATTACTGCTAAAAAAAATTAAGCTGCAGATTTTTTTCTTACT
>CACAWM010000023.1 GCA_902536205.1 uncultured Pelagibacteraceae bacterium
TCTTCTCAGGTATGAAGATGATGTGACTGTAGATAAAAAACAAATACTAGCTTTAAAAGATTGGCTTAAAAACAAAAAATCAAACACTGAAATAGCTTACAGACCTGCTCGTACTTTACTGCAAGATTATACCGGAATCCCAGCAATTGCAGACCTTGCAGCAATGAGAGATGCTGTAAAAGATAAAAATAAAAATCCAGATAAGATAAATCCATTATCTACTGTTGATTTAGTAATAGATCACTCTGTGATGGTAGATGAATATGCTTCAGGAAAATCTTTTAATCAAAATGTTGAAAGAGAATTTTCAAGAAACGGCGAACGATACTCATTTTTAAAGTGGGGACAAAAAGCATTTGATAACTTTAGGGTTGTACCTCCTGGAACAGGGATTTGTCACCAAGTAAATTTAGAATACTTATCTAAAGTTGTTTGGTCGTCAAAAAGTGGAAATGATTTATATGCTTATCCAGATACTTTAGTTGGAACTGATAGTCATACTACTATGGTAAATGGTTTATCTGTTTTAGGTTGGGGTGTTGGTGGAATAGAAGCAGAGGCTGCAATGTTAGGCCAGCCTATTTCAATGTTAATTCCAGAAGTTATTGGAGTTGAACTTAAAGGAAAATTAAAAGAAGGAACAACTGCAACAGACTTAGTTTTAATTATTGTTGAAATGCTTAGAAAAAAAGGTGTGGTTGGAAAATTTGTAGAATTTTATGGTGAAGGTTTAAAAAATTTAACTTTGGCTGATAGAGCAACGATTGCAAACATGGCTCCTGAATATGGAGCTACATGTGGTTTCTTCCCAGTAGATGATGAAACTCTTAAATATTTAAAATTATCTGGAAGAGATAAAGCGACAATTGACTTGGTAGAGAAATACTCCAAAGAGCAAGGACTTTGGGCAAGCAATGATGTTGTGTTTACCGATACTCTGTCATTAGATGTTAGCAGTGTAGTAACAAGCATTTCTGGACCTAAACGACCACAGGATAAAGTTTTACTTACAGAAGCCTCAACTGCTTTTGCAAAAGTTTATAAAGAAAATGCAAAGAGAGATAAGGCTATCGAAGCCAAAGTTGAAGGTGCTGACTTTAATGTTAAAGATGGTGATATTGTAATTGCTGCAATAACATCTTGCACAAATACTTCTAACCCAAGTGTAATGATTGGTGCAGGTCTTTTAGCGAAGAAAGCTCATGAAAAAGGACTAAAAGTTAAACCATGGGTAAAAACCTCTCTAGCCCCTGGTTCGCAAGTTGTTACTGATTATTTAGAAAAAGCAGGTTTAAATAAATATTTAGATGAACTTGGTTTTAATTTAGTTGGTTATGGCTGCACTACTTGTATTGGTAATTCTGGACCTTTAAATCAAAATATATCGGATGCTATAAATAAAAATGATCTTTACGCTGTTTCAGTTTTATCTGGAAATAGAAATTTTGAAGGAAGAATTAACCCAGATGTAAAAGCTAATTACTTAGCTTCACCTCCATTGGTTGTTGCTTATGCTTTAGCAGGAAACATGAATTTTGATATGTATAAGTCTGCTCTTGGAAAAGATAAAGATGGCAAAAATGTTTTCTTAAAAGATATTTGGCCTAGCAATAAAGAGATTGAAGATTTAATGTTAAGTTCTTTAGATGCTGATATGTTTAAACAAAGATATTCAAATGTTTCAGAAGGACCCAAAGAATGGCAAGCCATTAACACAACAGATAGTGATATTTATAACTGGGAAGCAAATTCTACTTACGTAAAAAGACCACCATTTTTTGATAATTTGCCTGATCAACCAGAAGGCTTTAAACCCATTAATGATGCTAGAATTCTTTTATTATTAGCTGACTCAGTAACAACGGATCATATTTCACCAGCAGGAAGTATCAAAAAAGAAAGTCCAACGGGTGATTATTTTATGAAGCATCAAATACAACAAAAAGATTTTAATTCATATGGTGCGAGAAGAGGAAACCATGAAGTAATGATGAGAGGAACTTTTGGAAATATTAAAATAAGAAATGAAATGGCACCGGGTACCGAAGGTGGATTCACAACGTTACAGCCAGATGGAAAAGTGATGAGCGTTTATGAAGCTGCAATGGAATACAAAAAAAGAAATAATGATTTAGTTGTAATAGCCGGTAAAGAATACGGAACAGGTTCATCCAGAGATTGGGCAGCTAAAGGAACTAAACTTTTAGGAATTAAAGCCGTTTTAGCAGAGAGTTTTGAGAGAATTCATAGATCAAATTTAATTGGAATGGGAGTTTTACCACTTCAATTTAAAGAAGGTTTTGACCGTAAAATATTAAATATTACTGGAGCAGAATTAGTTTCAGTTATTAATATTGATAAAGGTGTTAAACCTAGACAAGAAGTAACTTGTGAAATTAAATATCAAGACGGAACTAGTAAAAAAATTCAAATGCTTTGTAGAATTGATACTGCTAATGAAGTTGAGTACTACAAAAATGGAGGAATTTTGCAGTATGTTTTAAGAAATATGCTTGCCAACTAGATGAGAGATATAAAAGTAAAAGTTCATCCATCAAAATCAAATCTAAAAAAAGAAGATCAATTAGCCTGGAAAATAGCAGAAATAGCATCAGATAAAGCAAAAATTGATAAAGATGCGGTCGATATGGTTATCAATAGAATAATTGATAATGCTTCAGTTGCTATCGCTTCGTTTAATAGAAGGCCCGTTGTTTCAGCAAGAGCTATGGCATTAGCTCACTCTAGGAAATCAGGAGCAACTGTCTTTGGTTTAAACCCAAAAATTAAAGTGGATTGTGAATGGGCTGCATGGGCCAACGGAACTGCTGTTAGAGAACTAGATTATCACGATACTTTTTTAGCAGCGGATTATAGTCATCCAGGTGATAATATCCCTGCAATCCTAGCAGTTGCACAACAAAAAGGATGTAATGGTAAAGATTTAATTAAAGGAATACTTACAGGTTACGAGGTGCAAGTTAATTTAGTTAAAGGTATTTGCTTACATGAACATAAAATTGATCATATAGCTCACTTAGGTCCAAGTGTTGCAGCAGGTTTAGGAAGTTTATTGAATTTAAAAACTGATCTGATTTATCAATCTATTCAACAAGCATTACATATCACTGTTTCAACAAGACAATCTAGAAAAGGAGAAATCTCTAGCTGGAAAGCTTTTGCTCCAGCGCATGCTGGTAAACTTGCAATAGAGGCAGTAGATAGATGTATGAGAGGCGAGGGTGCGCCATCACCAATTTACGAGGGAGAAGATAGTGTTATTGCTTATGTTTTATCAGGACCAGATAAAGAATATATAGTGCCATTACCAAATATTAATGAGCCTAAAAAAGCAATTCTTGAAACTTATACAAAAGAACACTCAGCAGAGTATCAATCCCAAGCTTTAATTGATTTAGCTAGAAGCTTACATAAAAAGATTTCTAATATTAGTGACATTGATAATATTGTAATTGAAACAAGTCATCATACTCACTACGTAATTGGTACCGGAGCAAACGACCCTCAAAAAATGGATCCAAAAGCGAGCAGAGAAACTTTAGATCATTCTATAATGTATATTTTCGCAGTGGCACTTGAAGATGGAGCATGGCACCATGTAAAATCCTACACTCCTCAAAGAGCACAAAAAAAAAGCACAGTTGAACTTTGGCAAAAAATTTCAACAAGAGAAGATGTAAGATGGACAGAAAAATACCACGATCCTAATCCTAAAAATAAATGTTTTGGTGGAAAAGTAATTATAAAAATGAAAGACGGATCTATAATTTCAGAGGAAATTAATGTTGCTGATGCTCATCCAGCAGGCAAAAGACCTTTCTCACGAAAAGAGTATATTAATAAATTCATAACTTTAACCGATGGTATCATTTCTAAAAAGGAGTCAGATCGATTTTTAATATGTGTGCAAAATCTTCCTAAATTAAAAACCAAAGATCTAATGGGTTTAAATATTGAGGTTAAAAGTTCAATAAAAAGTAGATCTAAAAATAGTAAAGGTATTTTCTAATTATTTTATTTTTTTTGCAAGATCATTAGCGCTTAGCCAGGCATTTTCAACTTTCGGCCCATTGAACCAATCTCCACAAACACCCAAATTAATTTTTTTATTCCAAATACTTAAGTATGGAGTTTTTTCATAATTATATGAATACTTCCAACCATGAATTTTTTTAAAAATTATTTTATTCTTTTCTAATCCTGTTAATTTTACAAAACGTTTAATTAATTGATTCATAATTGATTTATCAGTTTTGTATTTGTTAATAGTTTTTTTTGACCATTTAAGCGTAGCTTGAAGAGTCCATAAATTAATATTCGATTTAAATCTTTTTTTACTGTTTTCATTAGCAGCCCAAGCTAAAACTTCATCATTAAATTTTATCGAGCTAATAGGAAGGTTTTTTTGTTTCTTTAAGGCAAGCATTACAGTAATATTCGGTTGCATTTGCACTTTTAAGTTTAAAATTTTTTTATCTAGGTATTTTTTTGCTAATTTTTTTAACTGTGGAAACGGACAAGTTATTATTAATGATTTAAAATGATGTTTTGATTTATTATTTAGAGTAACCTCCCAATAGTTTTTATTAAATCTAATCTTAGTTATTGGTGAGGCAAAAGACTGCTTGATACCTTTAAGATTATATTTAACTAAATCATTGTTAGCTTTTTTTCCAATATATCTAACTAAAAGAGGTTTTTTTTCAAAAGTAAAATCAAGATGATTTTCATTCCAAGTTTTAAGAGTTTTATTTTTACATAGTTTTTTTGTAAACTTTAAAAATTGTTTTGATTTTGGAGAAATATATTGAACTCCATGATCAAAACTCAAATTACCCTTAAATCTCTTATTTGAAGATCTACCACCTGGACCTCTTGCTTTATCAAAAACTTTAACTGAATATTTTTTAGATAATAAATTTGCTATTGTAGAGCCAGAGATGCCTGACCCTAAAATACAAAAATCTATCATATCGCAATTAAGAATTTGTATTTTTCATTAATTGAAAGAACTTCGTAATTAACCAATCCACCTATTATCAATTGCAGAGCGATTATCAAAATTACCGCTAAGCCTAAATAACCAAGCCATTTGTGTTTTTTGATATAATCTGCAAAGTAACTGGCTAAAGTGGCTATTAAGAATACTGATAACAATAAACCAATTACCATTATATGAAAATTACCTTTTGAAGCTGCAACTACAGCAATAACATTATCGAAACTTAAAGTTAAATCAGCAACTAAAACTTGGTAAACACCAGCAAAAAAAGTTGTTGTTTCTTTAGATTTTAATTGTGGAGACCTAATTTTATTTTGACCGAAAAAATCTTGTCTTAAATTATTTATAACCCAGAGAAGCGCTATTCCACCTAAAATTTTAACCCAAGCAAACTCAAAAATAAAGTTTGCGCCAGTTGCAAAAAAAATCCTAAATATAAAAGCAGCTGCTACTCCCCACGCAATAATTTTTTTTCTATTATTTGGTGCAAAGTTTGCAGCAATAATACCTATTATGATGGCATTATCTGCTGACATAACTATGTTTATGATAAGAATTTGAGAAGTGATTATAAATTGTTCTAACATTTTCTTAGGATTCTATTAATAAATGTATATAAGCATATTTTAAAATTTTAAAGAAAAAAATGAAATTGATAAAATTTTCGTCAAAATTTTCGAAAAAACAAATTATATTGTTGTCCATTCCAGTTTTTTTTTCAAACTTAGCTATTCCTTTAGTTGGGATTGTGGATACCGGATTAATGGGAAATCTTGGAGAAACAAAATATTTAGCTGCAACGAGCATCGCTACATCAGTAATGACTATGGTTATTTGGAGCTTTGGCTTCTTAAGAATGGGCACTGTTGGAATTGTTTCTCAAGCTTACGGTAGAGGTGATTATAGAGAAATTGTAAAAACAATATTAAGAAATTTTATAATTGCTATGGTAATAGCCTCAGTAATTATAATTATAAAACCTTTAATAAACATTTCTATTCAACATTTTTTTAATACATCTTTAGAAACACAAAATTTAATTAATACTTATTTAAATGTCAGAGTTTTTTCAGTCCCTGCAGAATTAGCAATCTATATTTTGGTTGGATTTTATCTCGGAATACAAAAAACTAAAATATCTAGCTTCATTATCGTAACTTTATCTATTTTGAATATAGTTTTTAGCTCTGTTTTAGTTTTATCTTACAACTTAGATGTATTCGGCGTTGCTCTCGGTACATTATTCGCGAGTTTCATAACAGTAATAATTTTTGGTTTTTTTACTTATCAATTTATAATTAAAAAATTTAAATTAATACCTAGATTTGAAAAAATTATAATTAAATCAAAGCTATTGAAATTATTTAATATCAATTTAGACATTTTTTTTAGAACTTTGTTTTTAACTTTTTCATTTTTATGGGTTACATATTTAAGTTCAAAATTTGGAGAAGATTATTTAGCTGTAAATACTATATTAATGCAGTTTATAATTTTAGCTGCTTTCTTTTTAGATGCTTATGCTTTTTCTACAGAAGGTATAGTGGGTTTTACTATTGGTAGAAAAAACAAAAACTCTTTTTTATCTGTTGTAAAAAATTCTATTCAAATTAGTTTTATTACTGCATTAATAGTATCTTTGTTTTATTTAATTTTTTTTAAGCAAATAATAAACATTATTACTGACATAGAGATTTTAAGATTCATATCTTATAAACACTTTATATGGGTGCTTGTAATACCTCCTATTGCATCTTTTTGCTATCAACTCGATGGTATTTTTATTGGTGCCTCACAAACAAAAGAGATGAGAAATGCTATGATTATTTCTGTTGCAAGTTTTATCATTATATCTATCTATCTAACTAAATATTTAGATAATCACGGATTATGGTTTTCCCTAATGTGCTTTATGATATTTAGATCTTTAACGTTAAAATTTTATTTTAATAAGATATTAAGAAAGTTTTAAATGCAGATTTTCTATAAAATTCCTGGATATATTCTTCTTTTGTTTGGAGGATTTTGTTTAAGCTGGGGAGGTTTTATTGTTAGATCATTTCAAGAAGCTAACGTTTGGCAAATATTATTTTTAAGATCATTTTTTTTTATAATTGCACTTATTTTATTTTTATCACTTACTTATAAAAACAAAGTAATTAAAGTAATCAAGGACTCAGGAGTACCAGGGATATTAGGAGGTTTTGTAATGTCTTTTAGCTTTGTTGCTTTTATTATCGCAATGAATAATACGACAGTAGCTAATGTTGTATTCATTATTAGTACTCAGACAATGTTTTTAGCAATTTTTGGATTTTTTTATCTTAAAGAAAAAGTTTCTTTAATTGGATCATCTTCAATTTTTTTAGCTATGAGTGGAATCCTAATAATGGTTGGAGACTCAATCTCAACAGGATCTTTATTTGGCAATCTAGTAGCACTTGTTATTCCGATTAATTTTGCAATATACGTAATGATTATTAGAAAAAATTCTAATTTAGATATGGTCCCAGCAATGCTTTACTCTGGAATTTTTAGTTTAATTTATGGTGCTATATTATCTAAATCTTTTGAATTTACTTCACATGATCTTTTAATGGGGTTTTTATTAGGTGTACCCCAATTAGCACTAGGATTTATATGTATTACCATTGGTTCAAGAACAACGGCTTCAGCCACAGTAGGTTTGCTTATGTTAATGGAGACTTTATGTGGACCTTTATGGGTCTGGTTCTTTTTAAATGAAATTCCTCCAATAAGTGTATTTATAGGTGGAGCGGTCATCATTTCTGCAATAATATTGAAGAGTTTTGATAAAAAAAAAATAGTTTAATCATATTTTTTAATTGAAGCCTTAAAATATATTTAAGAATGTTCATCAACCAATTCTTGAATAATTTTATAAGTTGAATAATTTTGTTTCCACTTTGGATATTTTTTTTTAAATTTCTTCATATCAGTGATGTACCAAATGTGATCACCGACCCTATTTTTTGTTAAGATTTTTCTTTTAATTTTTATTCCGGCAATTTTCTCTACAATATTTAACGCTTCTATGATTGAACAATTTGAATATCTCCCTCCACCAGTATTATAAACCTCGCCCTTTGTGGGATTTTTAAAAAATTCCCAAAAACTTGATACTAAATCGTAACTATGAATATTATCTCTCACTTGTTTACCTTTATAACCAATAATTGAATATTCCCTTTTTTTTATTGAAGTTTTAACCAAATAAGACAAAAAACCATGCAACTTAGCTCCAGAGTGTTTAGGCCCAGTAATGCATCCAGCTCTAAAGCATGCCGTTTTTAATCCAGTATTTTTTCCATACTCTTGGACTATTAAATCAGCGTAAGTTTTTGATGCTCCAAAAAAGCTGTGAGTACAATTATCTACCGACATAGTTTCATCAATTCCATTTTTAAAGCGGTGATTTCTTTTTATTTCCCATCTGGTTTTTTTTTCATATATGGGAAGAAAGTTTGGATTGTCACCATATACTTTATTAGTAGACATAAATATAAAAGGAGCGTCAGGGCAATATAATTTTGTTAATTCTAAAAGGTTAAGAGTGCCTTTTGCATTTATTTCAAAA
>CACAWM010000024.1 GCA_902536205.1 uncultured Pelagibacteraceae bacterium
TAACAGACAAAAATGAATTTTCTATGCCTTTTTTGAGATCTCCAGAGTTTGCAGCAGAAAAAATATATAATGGGCTAATAAAATCAGATACTTTTGAAATAGATTTCCCAAAACAACTAACTTTCACTTTAAAATTTTTAAGAATCCTTCCATATAAAATTTATTTATACCTTGTAGATAAATTAGTTAAAAGATAAGCATGCTTACACTTGGATTTCTTTCACATCATAGTAAACATTTAATAACTAAATTAGTGGAAAAAATTATAAATTATAATTTTAATGTAAAAATTATAATTATAGAAAATTCTTTAGATAAAGAGTTAAAAAAAAATCTTGAACTTAAATATAAGAACCACGTTAAAGTTTTTTTACCAGATCAAAATCTTGGATTCTCTCGTGGCATGAATAAGATTATTGAACTATCAGAAGATCAATTTGTTTTTTTAAATCCTGCTGATGTCGTTCTACCTTTTGAATGTATTAAAAATCTTATTGATTGCATCAAAAATTTTCAGGATTTTACGCTATTGGCGCCAACTTACAAAAATGAAAAAGTTTTTAAAAATTATGAAGAGTTTATTTTTTCAAAAGAAAAAAAATCTTTAAGTGTTAAAGTAGATAATAGATTTGATTTAAAAAAGGTAGATTGGGTTGATGGAACCTTTATTATAAATAAGAAAAAAATAAATCATGATAAAATTATGGATGAAAATATATTTATTTATTATGAAACTTTAGATATGTGTTTAAACTTTAAAAAAGAAAATAAAAAAATGTATGTAATAGAAAATGTAAAATTTGAACACTTGGGAAGTATGTCTCATGAAAAGAAATATAATTTTGAAGCAAACTTAAGTAGAAATTGGCATTATAATTGGTCTAAATTTTATTATTTTAGAAAAAATTCTGGCTATCTATATGCATTAAAAAAATTTGTTCCAATTTTATTTAAAAATTTTTCTAAAATAATTTATTATCTATTAATTAATGATGACAAGAAATATAAGTTGAAAAAAGCTGAAATTGCGGGAGCCATGAATTCTATATTTCTTAAAAAATCTTATTATAGGCCTTACATTAAAACTAATTAATCTTTTACAAACATTACTGTTAATTCAGCAACTTTAATTCCAAATTTAGTCATCGTTGCCCTGTTTATTGCCACACGTTCATCTTGCATGAAAATCCAGTCATCAAAAGTAATCTTAACATTTTTTCCTTTTACTGGTACTAGCAACACATATTCAAATTTAAAGGCTGGTCCATATGAATATCCTTTAGCTTTACCGATAACGTCTGATGCAGCACCCTCGTAGTTATGTTCGTCTATTTTGGTAATTGTCCATTGTCGCGTTTGTTTTTCTCCATCAGTCCAATTAAAAACTTCATCTAAAATTAATTGTGATCCGTCCCATTTACCATTTAAATCAGCTTTAAATTGTCTTGTTACTTTTCCTGATCTATTTTGAAGGACACCCCAGGCTTTTACGGTTCCCGATAAATAATCCTCAATAATTAATCTTGGTTTCTGATCTTTAAAATCTGTTGGTTTCATTGTATTTGCACACCCAGTTAATATTAATAATATAATAATTCCAAATATTTTTTTCATTATTTTAACTTACTTATTCGACATCGAAAATTGAATCAAGTCGATGTTTTTAGACTTAAATCCCGCTTCGCAATATGAGAGATAAAATTCCCACATTCTCTTAAAAGTTTCATCAAAACCTAAAAGAGCAATATTGCTCCACACTTTAAGAAAATTTTCTCTCCATATAGCTAGAGTTTTGGCATAGTCATCAGAGTAAGAGTTTACCTTTAAAAGACTAAGATTATTTTTTTTGATTAATGATTTCATAAAACTTAGTGAAGGCAAAAACCCTCCTGGAAAAATATACTTTTGAATAAAATCTTCGCTATTTCTATATCTTTCAAACAATTCATCTCTTATAGTTATTCCTTGTATTGCAGCTGAACCATTTTTATTAAGAGATTTTTTAATTGTTTCAAAATATTTATTTAAATATTTTTCTCCCACAGCTTCAATCATTTCAATTGAAGCTATTCTGTCATATTTCTCTTTTAAATCTCTATAATCTAAAAACATTACATTCACTTTGTTGTTTAGGCCTGCATCATTTATTCTTTTTTTTGTAAATTCAAACTGTTTTTTAGATATAGTTATGCAATCGATAGTGACATTATAATTTTTAGCAAAGTATTCGGAAAAACCTCCCCAGCCGCAACCTATTTCTAATACTTTATCTCCATCTTTTACTTTTAATAAATCAATAAGTTTTTGATATTTATTTTGTTGAGCTTGTTCCAAACTATCATTGGCATTTTGAAAAACAGCACTTGAGTAAGTAAGAGATTTATCTAACCATTGAGAAAAAAAACTATTGCCTAAATCATAATGTTTAGAAATGTATTTTAAGCTTTTTGATTTGGTGTTAGAAGCAAAGATATTTTTTAAAAAGTTTTTAATTTTTTGAATTCTCAAACTGCCTGAAAATGAGTGAACTAATTTAATATTTCTTGCAGTTAATTCTATTAGATTTGTAAGATTGGTAGAGTAAAAATCCTTTTTCATATGTGCCTCTCCTAAAGCGGAGCTTCCACCTATTACAACATTAAAATAAAAGTGAGGATTATTTACTTTTATATCTGAGGATAATTTACTTTCTAAATCACCAAAATGAAAAACTTTTCCGTCATAATTAATTAATTTTAAATTACCTTGTGTAATATTTTTTAATTTATTTAGGACAAATTTTTCCGAAATTTTAAACAAACTCATTAATATTCCTCGTAACTTAAATTATTTTTAAATTTTATATTTCTTTTTCTGTATATTGCTCCTTTTTTCCACAAAAGTAATGCTTCATAATGTATCGAACTAATAATTTTAATTGTCATTAAAGGATATTTAAAAAAATTTTTTATAAGTTGTTTAAAATTAAATTCTTTTTTATCACCCGTTTGAGTGGCTGTTAAAATTGTTCCTTTTGAATCTGTTTGTTTAATAAAAACTGAAAGCTTATTATTTGGATTAATTAATTTAAAATTATAGTAAGTTTCCATATCCATAAAAGGCGATACATAAAATTTTTTTTTACATTTTTGAGTTATTTCCTCATTATTTTTAATCTTAAAAATGTATGTGTGTTGTTCATTAAAAATATTTTTGACTTCATAAAAAATTGCTTTCAATTTATCTCTCTCGTAACAATAAAAAATACTTAAAGGATTAAAGACGTATCCAAATATTCTCGGATAACAAAGTATTTTGATCTTATTAATTTTTCCCTCGATATTAAACTTTCTCATATTTGTAAGTACCCACTCTTTTAAATTGCTTCCATCGCGTTCACCGTGATCCTTGTCATAAAAGCTAAAAACATTAAATTTATTGTATGAAAAAATACTAATTCTACTATCTAATTCATTTATTTCATCTAAATCAATTAGTAATGAAAAAGTTTTGTATTTTAAAAAATGTCTTACTGGTTTAAATCTTGTATGAGTTACTTCACCATTATAAATGCAAGAGTTCATCAAATTTTAAAGTTTTTCATTAAATCAATAGATGATTTTAATCCATCTTCATGAAAACCGTAACCAAAATAACTTCCACAGAACCATGTTCTTTTTTTACCTTGAATTAATCTTAGATCCTTTTGAAGTGCAGTGTTCTCTGAATTTAAATAGGGATGGGTAAAAACAATTTTTTTTATGACATAATTATCATCAATTTTCAAAACAGGGTTTAAAGTTAAAAAATAGTTTGTAGAAGTTTCTAGGTTTTGCAGTTTATTTAACCAATAAGTTATACATGTCTTATCTCCATCTGAAATAGAATTCCAACTAGACCAAGCCTTTTTTTTTCGTGGCATTAATTTTTCATCAGTATGTAAATAAGCCTCATTTTTTACATAATTAAATTTTTGCAATATATTTTTTTCCTCTTCAGTTGGTTTTTCTAACATCCTTAAACTTTGGTCTGCATGAGATGCTAAAACTACTTGATCATAGTCAACATACTCATTGTCAATAATTACTCTTATATTATCATCACTTCGAACTAACTTTTCTACTTTGCAATTTTTATAAATTTCTCCACTAATTTTATCTGTAACCTTTTTAACATAGGTTCTACTTCTGTTTGAAACAGTGTACCATTGAGGTCTATTTTTAAATTTAAACAATCCATGATTAGAAAAAAAATTTAAAAAAAATTTTAATGGCATTTCTTTTGCTTTATTAAATGGCATCGACCAGATAGCAGCAACCATGGGAATTAAGTGATACTCGATGAAGTATTTTGATAACTTTTTTTTATTAAGAAAATTTCCTAGAGTTTCCTCTTTAATTTCACTTTCAAGTAATTTTGGAGCAGTTTTATAAAATGAAATTATCTCTTTAATCATATATAAAAATCTAAAATCAAAAAAATTTAATTTATTGGCAAAAATACCTCTTAAACCACCTCCGCTATATTCAACATTGCTATTCTTAATTGATACAGAAAATGACATGTCGCTTTTTTCATAAGGAACTTTTAATTCATTAAAAAAATTTACTAAATTTGGATAAGTAACCTCATTAAAAACAATAAAGCCTAGATCTACTGGAACAATCTTGTCATCTTCTTTTATTTCGTAGGTAAAAGAATGACCTCCAAAATGATCTTCTTTTTCGTAAAGATCAACTTTATATTTTTTTGAGAGAAAATATGCGGAAGATAATCCTGAGATACCTGAGCCGATAACAGCGATTTTCATTAAAAGAGATTAAGCGGCTTCATCTTTATATTCATCCATTGAAGGACATGAACATACTAAATTTCTATCTCCAAAAACGTTATCTACTCTAGCAACTGGTGCCCAATATTTATTGTTTTTTACATACTCAGTGGGAAAAGCCGCTTCCTCTCTTGAGTAAGCATGCTTCCACTCGCTGGAAGCTAATTCGATATAAGTATGAGGTGCGTTTTTAAGCGGATTATCAATTTTGTCAAACTTTGATGACTCCACTAAATTTATTTCTTTTTTAATTTTTATAAGTGCATTACAAAATTTATCAATCTCCTCCAAATTTTCACTTTCAGTCGGCTCAATCATAATTGTACCAGCAACAGGCCATGACATTGTTGGAGCATGGTAGCCAAAGTCAATTAGCCTTTTTGCTAAATCTTCCTCAGAGATTCCTGAAGTTGCTTTTATTGGTCGGATATCAATTATGCATTCATGTGCAACATTTCCATTTTTACCGGTATAAAGAACTTTATAATCTTTAGATAATTTTTTTGAGATGTAATTTGCATTTAAAATTGAAACTTGTGAAGCTTTTTTCAATCCTTCAGCACCCATCATCTTTATATACATCCAAGATATTGGAAGTATACTTGAGCTACCCCAAGGAGCGGCTGATACAGCTCCCATTCCATTCTTAGGACCAGCTTCTTTAATAATTTCATGTGTTGGTAAAAAATCAGCTAGATGCTTAGCGCAAGCGATTGGGCCCATTCCTGGTCCGCCTCCACCGTGAGGTATGCAAAATGTTTTATGTAAATTAATATGACAAACATCTGGTCCAAATTTCCCTGGTTTTGCAACACCTACAAGTGCGTTCAGATTTGCTCCATCCATATAAACTTGTCCGCCATGCTTATGAACGACATCACAAATATCTATGATTTTTTCCTCGAATACTCCATGAGTAGAAGGATAAGTTACCATTAAAGCAGCTAAATCTTTTGAGTGTTTTTCGGCTTTGTTTTTAAGATCGTTTATATCCACGTTTCCATCGTCGTCACAATTGACTACAACCACTTTCATCCCACACATTTGGGCGCTTGCTGGATTAGTTCCATGAGCTGAGTCTGGAATTAGACAGACGTTACGATTTTCTTGTTTATTATTTTTATGGAATTTTCTTATAGTCATTAGACCTGCATACTCTCCTTGGGCCCCAGAGTTAGGCTGTAAAGAAACTGCGTCATATCCAGTAATATCTTTCAGATCGTTTATTAGATCATTAAAAAGAATCTTATAACCCTCCATTTGATTTGTAGGAACAAAAGGATGTGGAAGTGAAAACTCTTTCCAAGTAATTGGAATTAATTCTGCTGTTGCATTGAGCTTCATTGTACAAGATCCTAAAGCAATCATTGATCTATTAAGTGCAATATCACAATCTTCTAGTTTCTTTAGATATCTTAACATCTCAGTTTCAGAATGGTATTTGTTAAAAACTGGATGAGTTAGGTATTTTGAAGTTCTTAAAAGATTTTTTGGAAGATTATCTAGTTCAACCTTAACGTCTTGTTTTATAATTTTAGAAACTCCAAATAACTTTAATAGTAAATTAACGTCATCAAGCTTTTTTGCTTCATCAAAAGCAACTGATAAATGATCATTGTCGACTTTTCTAAGGTTTATACTCTCTTTTAATGCAGTTTCATAAATAGGATTTGTTTTTTCATTGGTCTTAATTGTAACGGTATCGAAGAAATGATCTGATAAAATCTTGTAACCACCTGTTTTAATGTTATCAGCAAAAATTTTAGCTAATTTAGAAGTTCTATTCGCTATTTTAAGTATTCCTTCAGGTCCATGATAAATCGCAAAGGCAGCAGAAATGATAGCTAGTAATGCTTGAGCAGTGCAAATATTACTTGTTGCTTTATCTCTTCTAATGTGTTGCTCCCTAGTTTGTAAAGAGAGCCTGTAAGCTTTTTTTCCGTGTCTATCTTTTGAAACACCTATAATTCTTCCTGGCATTGATCTTTTAAATTCCTCTTTAGTTGCAAAAAATGCTGCGTGAGGTCCACCGTATCCCATCGGAATACCAAATCTTTGAGCACTACCGACAGCAATGTCAGCTCCAAGTTCTGCTGGAGTTTTTAATCTAGCTAAAGCTAATAGATCACAAACCAAAATAGCTTTTCCGTTTTTTTTGTGTATTTGACTAATACTTTCACTTGGATCTTTTATCTCACCTAAAGTTCCAGGATATGATAAAACTCCACAAATAATATCTTCGTTAATTTTCGTAAGTTCTTTTTTTTCATCACCAATGATTAATTCTAAACCAAAAGGATTTGTTCTTGTTTTTATGAGATCAATTGTTTGGGGATTGCAATTACTTGAGATAAATATTTTTTTTGAATTAGTCTTATCTAATCTCTGGCTTAATCCTACTGCCTCTGCTGTTGCTGTTGCTTCATCTAACAAAGAAGCATTAGCTATATCCATGCCCGTTAGGTCAATTATTGATTGTTGAAAATTTAAAAGCATTTCAAGACGACCTTGCGCCACTTCCGGTTGGTAAGGTGTATAAGATGTATACCATCCTGGATTTTCTAAAATATTTCTAAGAATTACATTAGGTGTAATTGAATTATAGTATCCCATTCCAATAAAATTTTTAAAGATTTTATTTTTTTTAGATATAGATTTTAATTTTTTTAAAGCATCGTTCTCTGACATTGGCTGGTCGATTTTAAGATCATCTTTTAATAAGATTTTTTCTGGTACAGTATTGCTCATTAGATCCTCTAATGATTCATACCCAACATATTGCAACATTTTGGACTGATCTTCTCCAGAAGGACCAATATGTCTTTTAATAAATTCTTTTGAATTATCGTCGATCATTTAGCTAGGGTTCTCCTTACAAAATTTATCATATTCGTCTTTTGACATTAGAGAGTCATACTCACTTTTATCTTTTATCTTTAACTTAAAAAACCAGCTGGCACCTTCAGGGTCAGTATTTACGCTCCCAGGATCATCAGCAATGGCTTTATTTCCCTCAGTAATTTCTCCAGAAATAGGAGAATAAACATCACTCGCAGCTTTAGTAGACTCTACAACAGCTGCTTGACCTTCTTT
>CACAWM010000025.1 GCA_902536205.1 uncultured Pelagibacteraceae bacterium
TTGATTTTTAATAATTTGTGTTAAGATAAATTTTAATGTCTTCTTCAAAAAACAACACCTTGTACAAAAAGACCTCCTTTCTAGCAGGTAATAACTCCGAGTTTATTAAAGAGTTTTACGCAGACTATATTTCAGACCCTCATTCTCTACCTGAAAGCTGGAGAAAATTTTTTGAGGGATTGAGCGATGATGGAAAATTAATTTATGAAGATCTTAAGGGTCCAAGTTGGTCACCTGAAAAGAAAATTAGAAAACCATCGGTAAAGTTGAAAGAAAATTTAGAGTCAGAAAATACTTCGGAAAATTTAACTTCAAATTCAATTAAACAAGCTACTAAAGATTCTGTAAGAGCGATTATGTTGATACGAGCTTATAGAATTAGAGGACATTTAATTGCTAGCTTGGATCCTTTGTCAATCCAAAAAAAAGAAGAACATCCTGAACTTAAACCAGAGAGCTATGGATTTACAAATAAAGATTATAGGCGAAAAATTTTTTTGGACGGTGTTTTAGGCTTACAATATGCAGATTTAAATCAAATAATATCTATTCTTAAAAAAACATATTGTTCAAATATTGGTTATGAATTTATGCACATGGGTGACCCTGATGAAAAATCGTGGATTAGAGATAGAATTGAAGGACCTGAAAAAAATATAACCTTTACAGAAAATGGTAAAAGAGCAATATTAAATAAAATAATTCAAGCGGAGGGATTTGAAAAATATTTACATGTAAAATTTGTTGGTACAAAAAGATTTGGACTTGATGGTGGAGAAGCTCTGATACCAGCGTTGGAGCAAATTATTAAAAGAGGTGGAAATTTAGGTGCTAAAGAAATTAAAATTGGGATGCCCCATCGTGGAAGATTAAATGTTCTTGCAAATGTAATGGGCAAGCCATTTAAAGCTATTTTTAGTGAATTTTTTGGAAAATCAGTAAACAGTAGTAAAGATTTTGAAGGAGACGTAAAATATCATTTAGGAGCTTCCTCTAATAGAGAGTTTGACGGAAATTCTGTTCACATAAGCCTTACAGATAATCCATCCCACTTAGAAGCGGTTAATCCAGTTGTCTTAGGACAAGTTCGAGCTAAACAATTTTTTCATAAAGATAAATATAGAAAAAAAGTTATTCCAGTTTTAATGCATGGAGATGCTGCATTTGCCGGTCAAGGAATAGTAGCTGAATGTTTTGCAATGTCTGGTTTACCAGGACATAACATTGGTGGTACAATACATATAATTGTAAATAATCAAATTGGCTTCACGACAGCCCCAAGATTTGCTAGATCATCACCATATCCTTCAGACGTAGCTAAAACAGCTCAAGCTCCTATTTTTCATGTAAATGGTGACGACCCAGAGGCGGTTGTTCACTGTGCGAAAATTGCTACTGAATACAGACAAAAATTTAATAGAGACGTAGTTATAGATATAGTGTGTTATAGAAGGTTTGGTCATAATGAAGGGGATGAACCTTCATTCACTCAGCCAATTATGTATAAAAAAATAAGATCTCATCCAACAACTCTTTCTATTTATGGAGAAAAATTAAGCAAAGAAGGTTTAACGAGTGAGAGTAATTTACAAAAAGAGAAAATTAACTTTAAGAACTATTTAGAAAAAGAGTTTTTAGCTTCAAAAAGTTATAAATCAGAATTGAAGTGGTTTGATGGCGCCTGGTCTAGATTCAAGCCAGGTTTAGGAAAAGATAAAAGAGGCTTAAGTGGTGTAGATAAAAATAAATTAATCAAAATAGGTAAAAAAATTTCTGAGATACCTTCAAATTTTAAAGTTCATAAAACTTTAAAAAAGATATTTAATCTTAGAATGAGTACTATTGAAGAGGGTAAAGCGATTGATTGGTCTACTGCTGAAAGTTTAGCTTTTGGATCATTGCTCACCGAAGGTTTTTCTGTGAGATTATCTGGACAAGATTCTGGCAGAGGAACTTTTAGTCAAAGACACGCTGTTTTAAGAAATCAAGATAATCATGAAAGGTATATACCTCTAAATAATATTTCACAGGATCAAAAAAATTTTGAAATTATTGATAGCTTACTATCCGAATTAGCAGTTCTTGGATTTGAATTTGGATATTCTCTATCAGAACCAGAGACATTAGTTTTATGGGAAGCTCAATTCGGTGATTTTGCTAATGGCGCTCAAATTATTATTGATCAGTTTATTTCATCAGGAGAGTCAAAATGGGGCAGAGCCAGTGGTTTAGTAATGTTATTACCTCACGGTTACGAGGGTCAGGGCCCAGAACACTCTTCAGCAAGATTAGAAAGATTCTTACAGTTATGTGCCGGTGAAAATCTTCAAGTAGTTAATTGCACAACACCATCAAATTATTTTCATGTCTTAAGGCGTCAAATGCATAGAGAATTTAGAAAACCATTAGTAATAATGACACCAAAGTCACTTTTGAGACATAAAAAATGTGTTTCAGATATTATAGAATTTTCGAAAAAAAGTACCTTTCATAGAATTTTAGAAGATGACGCCTACTCAAATATAAGTAATTTATTATCTCTTAAAAAGAGAGATGATCAAATAAGAAAGGTAGTGATGTGCTCTGGAAAAATTTATTATGATTTAATTGAAGCAAGAGAAAAATATAAAAATAATAAAGTAACCTTTGTCAGAATTGAACAACTTTATCCTTTTCCAGCTAAAACATTGGCAAATATCCTAAAAAGATACACAAAAGCCAATTTTATATGGTGTCAAGAAGAGCCAATGAATATGGGAGCTTGGAATACAGTAAGAAATTACATTGATAGGACTTTGGAAATGATAAATTTTGGTGATAAATCCGTTAAATATGTTGGTAGAAAGGCAGCTTCCTCTACTGCTACTGGAAATCTAAACAAACATCTTGCACAACAAAAAGAAATATTAGAAAAGATACTTAAAGATTAAATGGCAGAAAAAATTACAGTACCAACTCTGGGTGAGTCAGTAACAGAAGCAACAGTTTCAAAGTGGCTAAAATCTCAAGGAGAAAAAGTATCAGCTGATGAACCACTCGTAGAGCTAGAAACAGATAAAGTTAATGTTGAAGTACCTTCTCCCACGAATGGAGTATTAGGCAGTATAGCTGTAAAAGAGGGTGAAACTGTAAATGTTGGTTCTTTACTTGGTACAGTTGATAATGCTTTAAAAAGTGTAGAAAAAAAAACCAATGAAGACAACAACTATAGTCCTCCTAAAAAGAAAAAAAACAATCAACCAAAAATATTTGAAGAGGAGGAGATTGTAAGACCACAAAAAACAATACAAAAAAAAATACAAGAGCCAGTACTAAAACTTGAGGAAGAGGAGCCTTTAATTTTAGATAATGCTCATGAAGACACAGTAAAACAAAAAGTAGAAAAGATAATTTCTCCAGCAGCAAGAAAACTGGCTAGTGAGACTAACGCAGATATTAGTAAGATAAAAGGCTCGGGAAAAAATGGCATTATTTTAAAAGAGGATATAATGGAATTGATGGGCTCTAAACCAGAACCATCAAAGAGAAAAATTAATTATGGCCCAGAAGAACGAGTTAAAATGACAAGGCTAAGATTAACTATCGCGAAGAGATTAAAAGAAGCTCAAGAAAATGCAGCAATGCTTACAACATTCAATGAGGTCGATATGAGTGAAGTAATGTCAATGAGAAGCACTTATAAAGATGAGTTCCAAACAAAATATGGAGTTAAACTTGGATTTATGTCATTCTTTGTAAAAGCTTGCGTGATAGGATTAAAAAACTATCCTGCGATAAATGCTGAAATCCAAAATGAGGAAATAGTTTATAAAAATTATTATAATATTAGCATTGCAGTTGGTACGGATAGAGGTTTGGTAGTTCCGGTTCTAAGAGAAACAGATGAAATGTCATTTGCTGAAATTGAAAAAAATATTGGTATGCTTGGTCAAAAAGCTAGAGATGGTAAAATCACTATTGAAGATTTACAAGGAGGGACATTTACTATAACTAATGGCGGAATTTATGGATCAATGCTTTCTACACCAATATTAAATCCTCCTCAATCTGCGGTCTTAGGTATGCATAATATAATTCAAAGACCAGTTGTTTTTGAAGGCAAAGTTGAAGTACGACCAATAATGTATTTAGCCTTATCATATGATCATAGAATAATTGATGGAAAAGAAGCTGTATCTTTTTTGAAAATAGTAAAAGAGTCTTTGGAACAGCCAAAAAGACTTTTCTTAGATATTTAATAATGGAAAATAAATTTGATTTAATTGTAATTGGTGGCGGCCCAGGTGGATATGTATGTGCAATTAGGGCAGCTCAACTTGGGTTAAAAACTGCATGCATTGAGTCAAGAGGCGCACTGGGAGGCACATGTCTTAACGTAGGATGCATACCATCTAAAAGTCTTTTAAATTTATCAGAAAATTTTCATAAAGCTAAAAAAGATTTCAATAAACAAGGAATAGAAATTGATGGAATAAAACTCAATATTGAAAAAATGATGTTAAATAAAAATAAATCCATACAAGTACTAACGAAGGGAGTAGAGTTTTTATTCAAGAAAAATAAAGTAACATATTTTAAAGGAAAGGGAGTTCTTTTTTCCAAAAATGATATTGTAATTTACGAAAGTGATAGCAAAAGAATTAATGTATCATCTAAAAATATTGTAATTGCTACAGGGTCAGCAGTAGCTTCATTACCTGGAATTAAAATTAATGAAAAAAATATTGTTTCTTCTACTGGTGCTTTATCTTTTAATAAAGTACCGGGCAAACTAGCTGTGATTGGAGGAGGTTATATTGGCCTAGAAATGGGATCTGTATGGTCAAGACTAGGGTCTGATGTTACTGTCATTGAGTATTTAGATTATATAACGCCTGGCATGGATAGAGAAATTTCAAATGAATTTCAAAAAATATTATCTAGGCAAGGAATTAAATTCAAAATGGGATCGAAAGTGGACACTGTGGAAGATCAAGAAGACTCTGTTAAAATTTCTTATACTAATGTTAAGAATTCTAAAAAAGAAGTTTTAGAAGTTGAAAAGGTTTTAGTATCTGTTGGAAGAAAACCCTACACAGAAGGTTTAAATCTTTCTAAAGTAGGAGTAAAAAAAGATAGCAAAGGAAGAATAGAAGTAAATAATAAATTACAAACTTCGATAAAAAATATTTACGCTATTGGAGATGTAATAAAAGGCCCAATGTTAGCACATAAAGCAGAGGAAGAAGGTATCGCTGTTGCTGAAATTTTAGCTGGTCAAGCAGGACATGTTAATTACGATGTAATACCTGGTGTAATCTATACATCACCAGAAGTTGCTACTGTTGGAAAAACAGAAGAGCAATTAAAAGAGGAAAATAAATCTTACAAGATTGGCAAATTTCCATTTCTTGCTAACTCAAGAGCCAAAGTAAACAATGAAACCGAGGGCTTTGTTAAAATACTCGCTGATAGTAAAACTGACAAAGTTTTAGGCGTCCATATCATTGGACCTCACTGCGGGGATATGATTGCGGAGATGGCTTTAGCAATGGAATTTGGAGCAAGCTCAGAAGATATTGCTAGAACTTGCCATGCCCATCCTACACATACAGAAGCCATAAAAGAAGCAGCTTTAGCTGTTGATAAAAGACCAATTCATTTTTAAAAAAAAAAAATTCAACTACTATTAAAATATGAAAGCACAAGTATTGCTGCCTAAAATATTTAATTTTTCATTTACATACAAAACAAAAAAAGAAAAATTAATCCCAGGTGATATCGTTGAAGTTCCTTTTGGGAAAGAAAAGGCGATTGGTGTTGTGTGGCCAAGCGAAAGTTTTGTGCTAAAAGATATAAAAATTAAAAATATTCATAAAAAAATTGGAAAAATTTCTTTAAACAAAAACTTCATCAATTTTATGAAATGGTTTGCGATGTACAACGTGACACCCGAAGGGCTCGTTCTTAAAATGGTTATTGGAGGTAATAAAAATTTATTTAAAAAAAATGATAAAAGTTTTGACCTAAAAGCAATCAAAGCACTTCAATTCTGATTTATAACTTTTTGAAGCTAAAAACTCTTTTTCTAAATAGTTCTTAAAGTTAATTTTCTCTTTTTGTAAATTACTCTCACTCGTTAAACCTTCTTTGCTTAATTTTTCTCCATAAATAGAAAGAGTTGTTGGATGAGATCTTATTTTTTTATACATAATTGGCTGAGTGAATGAAGGTTCATCCCCTTCATTATGACCAAACCTTCTATAACACACTATATCTATAACTACGTCTCTATTAAATTTTTGTCTGTATTCAGTAGCAATTTTCGCACAGTGAACAACCGCCTCTGGGTCGTCACCATTTACATGAAAAATAGGAGCTTGAGCTGTTTTAGCTACGTCTGAAGGATATGGTGATGATCTAGCAAATCTTGGGGCTGTCGTGAAGCCAATTTGATTATTTACAATTATATGTATTGTACCACCAATGTTATGTCCTGGTAAACCAGACATTGCAAAACATTCAGCTACTATTCCTTGACCGGCAAATGCAGCATCTCCATGCATTAAAACTGGAATAACTTTTTTTCTATATTTATCTTTATGAAAAAATTGTTTAGCTCGAACTTGTCCTAAGACAACTGGATTAACCGCTTCTAAGTGGGATGGATTATCTGTAAGGCTTATGTGAACAGAATTTCCGTCAAACTCTCTATTAGAGGAAGCTCCTAAATGATATTTTACGTCTCCTTCAAAATCTTTACTACTGTTTACTGATTTTCCAAAAAATTCACTAAAAATAGCTTTAAATGGCTTGCCCATTACATTTGCAAGAACATTTAATCTTCCACGATGGGGCATCCCAATTTTAATTTCTTTAGCACCTAAATTTCCACCTCTTTTAATAATTTGCTCCAACGCTGGTATCAGAGCTTCTCCACCATCAAGTCCAAATCTTTTTGTACCAACAAATTTTACATGTAAATATTTTTCAAATCCCTCCGCTTGAATTATTTTATTTAATATTGCTCTTTTACCATTTTCTGTAAAGGTTATATTTTTTTCAGGTCCTTCAATTCTATCTCTAATCCACGATTTTTCATCAGGGTCACCCATGTGCATAAATTCATAACCAATATTTGAACAATATGTTTTTTTAAGAATAGATATTATTTGATTTAAATCTGCATATTGTAAGCCTAAAACACCGTCCAAAAAAATTTTTCGCCTATAATCTTTATTTGTAAATCCATAGCTCTCTGGTTTAAGTTCAGGATGTTCTTCTTTTTTTTGGATTGACAAAGGATCCAAGCTAGCAATTAAATGTCCTCTAATTCTATAAGCTCGTATCAACATAATCGCTCTTACAGAATCTTTAGTAGCTTGTTTAATTGAATTTGAAGTTAAATTTTCCGAAGTATTTTCTGACTCTAAATTTTCTTTCAACTTTACCGATGGTTTTCTAATTTTCTTTTCAGGTGACCAACTTGGACCCTTAAGATCTTCATAAATTAATTTTCCATCATCGCTCAATCCCTCAAAAAATTTTCTCCAGCTTTCAGGTAGAGAATGAGGGTCTGAAATATAGTCTGCGTAAAACTCTTTAATAAACTCGGAGTTATTACCTGCTAGAAAGGAGGTCTTTTTGTACAAGGTGTTGTTTTTTGAAGAAGACATTAAAATTTATCTTAACACAAATTATTAAAAATCAA
>CACAWM010000026.1 GCA_902536205.1 uncultured Pelagibacteraceae bacterium
ATCATTCTTCCTAATAAAGCTGCTAAAGTTGAGTAAGCCACACAATTAAACCATTGAAAAATTTTAGAGTTGACGCTTACTTTCTCAGAAGTTAGTGCGCCCATAAAACGAGAGATAAAAGTAGCAACAGATGTAACTAAAATTGCAAGAATTATTATTTGACTACTTGCCATTTTTTTCCTCAAATAAAAAAGCGATAGTTCCTGCAATAAGACCTGCGAATAATAATGCCCATTCTGTGGAAAATAAGTAAATCGCTGGACCTAGTACAGTTCCTCCAATTACAGCAATAGAAATACTCAAATTTTTCATTGCACCTATCATCATACAAAAAAAATAAACTGGGTTAACTATTGCAAGCCCAATTAACATATCTTTATTGAGATAGTCCGCAGATAAATAACCGATCACAGTCATCAAAATTGCTGTAGACCAGGTGCCAATTCCTATGCCAATCCAAAAATCTATTCGATGTTTTTTATCTATTTTTTTATAACCATCTTTAGCAATTAACCAGGATGTTACTGCTAGAAAATGACAGGATAAATAATATTTCCATTTAGGTTGTGACTTATGATCTAGTAATGGAAATAAGGAAACTGTCATGGGGTAAAGTCTAAAATTAACTAACCATACAGCTATAAAAATATTTATAATTGAGGCTCCAACTAAAAGTGACTCAGCCATAACTAATTGACCAGGTAGAGCATAAGTAAATAAACTTGATGCAGCACTTTGTTGAATATTAAATCCTGCATCTTTTAATAAAGCTCCAAGAGCAATGAAACAAGCAGCTAATGGAATAGCTGGACTTCGAGAACCTTTTAGAGATTGTAAACCTGTAAGAAATACTTTTAAGTTAATCATCCACCTAGGAATAATCTTCCTACGTCTGGATTTTTAAGTAAATCATTACCTTTTCCTGCAATTGCAGTTTGACCTGATACTAAAACATATCCAATATCTGCAAACTCTAAACCTTTTTTAGCATTTTGCTCTACTAGAATGATTGTCTTCTTCTCTGCTTTTTGAAGATCTTCTAAAATTTCAAACACCATACCAATGTATTTTGGTTCCAAACCAATTGATGGTTCATCCACTAGTAGAACTGAAGGTTTCATTACTAGAGCTCTTGAAATTTCTAACAACCTTCTCTCACCACCTGATAAAACTTTTGCTGGCTGGTTTCTTCTATTTCTTAATCTATCGTATTTTTGGAATATTCTTTCTGCTTCTTCGTAGGCCTCGTCTTGCTTATCTTTAATATATCCTCCCATTAAAAGATTTTCTTCGACCGTCATATCAGGAAACACTGAGTTATCTTGCAAGATATAAGCAACACCAACTTTGCTTAATTTTTCAGCTGGAGTTAATTTGGTAATTTCATTTCCGTCTAATTCGATTTTTCCGTCAAAAATATTTGTGAAACCATATATAGAATGAAGTATAGTAGATTTACCAGCTCCGTTAGGTCCGATTAAACATAATGACTGGCCTTTACTGACAGTTAAATCGAAGTTATGAAGAATTTCCATTTTTCCATAGCCAGCGTTTAAACCTCTAATAGTTAGATGAACATCGCTAGGAGATAGCTTGTTTAGCTCTTCTAAACCAGGTGCTTTACCTAATACATCGTACTGATTTGCCATTACTGTGCTCCTAAATAAGCATCAACTACTCGCTTATCATTTTTAATTTGATCAGGTGAACCTTCTGCCAACATTTTACCGTGTGCTAAACAAAAAATTCTTTGTGCTAAACTCATTATTACTTTCATATTGTGCTCGATAACCAATAAAGTTATTCCGTAATCTTTGTTTATCTTAATCAACCTATCTATAATTCCATTAATTAATGTTGGATTAATCCCAGCTGTAGGCTCATCTAATAAAAGCATTTTTGGTTCATTCATCAAAGCCATTGCTAATTCTAATAATTTTTGTTGTCCAAAAGAAAGATCCCCTGCTCTTAAGTTTCTTTTTTGGTAAAGACCCACAAAATTTAAAAGATTTTCTGCTTTCTCAGTAAGGTCAGTAGGTATTTTCGCAAATATAAATCCAGAGTCGCTTGCCTTATGACTAATTAACATGTTTTCAACACAGTTAAGTTTTGTATAAATTTTTGTTTGTTGAAATGTTCTAAGTAAACCTAATTTGGCTACTGCAGGAACAGGCATTTCGGAAACTTCTGTGTTATTAAAAATAATAGACCCTTGGTCAATAGGATGAGTTCCAACTATAGAATTAAATAAAGTTGTTTTACCAGAACCATTTGGTCCTATTAAACCAACAATTGATCCTTGTTCTACAGAAACTGAAATATCTACGTTCGCCTGAACACCGCCAAAAGATTTACTTACATTTTTAACTTGTAAAATGCTCATTTTAGTTCCACCTGTGCCTTTCGATCTTTCTCATCAATAACTTCACCAAATCTTTCAGGGTATTTTTCTCTTAACCAACCCATTAATCCTTCTGGGAAATAAATTACAATCACGACAATTAAAACTCCTAGTGCAACATATTGCCAACCTAAAATAAGAGTCCAAAGACCTTCTTTAAAGAAATGAAATAAAGTTGCACCAATAACTGGTCCCCATAAAGTTCCTTTACCGCCAAGTATTGCCATTAGCACCATGAATACTCCCATCTCTCTTCCATCAAATGCAACGTCTGTGGAGTCTATGTATCCGATTAGTCCGCCCATAATTCCACCGGCAAGACCACAGAAAAAAGCAGAGCACATCCAACCAGTAATTTTATACTTCATCGTTTGGATACCCATAGCTTCTGCTTTATCTTCATTATCTCTTATCGCATTTAAAATTAATTTAAATCTAGAACCGTAAATATATTTAACAAAAACAAATGTGCCGATTAATAATGCAAAACTTAAAAAGTAGAAAAACTTTCCTCTAGCTTCAGTATCAACTATTTCTGCAGGAAAAGGTGGTGTAGTGAAACCTTGGCCTGCTCCAATTATTTCTATTCCTCCTGCGATTTCACCTGCTGCAATTCCAAGTCCTAAAGTACAAATAGCAAAGTAGTGACCTCTTAAACCTAAAATAGCGTAACCAATAGCTCCGGCGATAATTGCGGGTACAATAGCTGAAACTAATAATCCTACGCCTATTCCTTGAAAATATTGTGCTGTGGTGTGCACAAATGTTTTTTCTCCACCACTTTCTGTCCACTCAGCTAACGGGAAAAACATTCCTACTTGAACTGAGGCAGTAAGATACATTCCTAAACCATAGAAAAGTATATTTCCGAAAGTATTGTAGCCCATCTCTCCGCCTTGTAGGTTCCAAGTCATTGCTAAAACGATTAAGACACAAAGATATGTAAGTTGAACTTTAAAAGCTGAGAATAAAAAAGGTGCAGCTAAACCTAAGATAATCAGGCCAGAATATAATATTAAATCTTTTTGTTTCATCATAATAAATTTTCCTTAAAGAAATTTATAAATTGAGGCATATAAGCATTCGCGTTATCTCCGCCTATAGTTACTCCTTTAGAAATACATTTTTCTTTTTTCATAACTTTAAAACCAGTTTTCCAAGCTTTTCTAGGATCTTTTTGTGCAGCTTCATAAAATTCTTCTACTGAAGCATATTTTTTATGTTTATTAACCATCCACTCAACCCATATAGGATTTGTAAATCGACCTTCATTATCAACAAAAAAATCTGGACAATCATGAAGTGTCATCGCCATTTTCTCTCTCCATGGTTTTTTACCTGCGTGCCATGCATGGTACCAACCTTCTTTAATATCAACTTTTACTTTTCCTGGAGGAGCTTTAATTCTTTCGGCATGTTCTTTGCAAAACTTAGCCAAAGTATAATCGTCTGCACCGCCGTGCACTACAAGCATTGTGGTATTAGAAGTTAATTCTGGCTCTGCAAAAAAGCCAGCCATCCTACATTCTGCTGCTTCAGGTAAAATCGCATCAAAACCTTTTGTGCCACCAAGAAACTTCGATGTAAGTTTAACATCCGATAAAAAAAATGAATTAGTTCCACCTCTCGAGTGGCCAGTAGTTCCAAATTTCCCATTAGATCTAGGATGAGATTGTAAAACTTTTAAAGCCATAAGTGCATCAATAGCTCCATTAATTAAAGGAACTTTAGACTGGTCTCGCCATGTAGACCTGGCACCTCTTGCACAAAAATTATCAATGTACATAACACCAATGCCCTCTTTCAGAAGATTTTGTGCAGCATGATACACGAAGTCATCCCAAACATAATCTCCTGGTCCTCCACTACTATGCGTGTAAATTACTATAGGAACTTTACTTGTTGTCTCTGGCAATCGAAGATATCCTGTAATTTCAACAGGGTTATTTAAATGACCATCTATTAAGACTGTTCTCTGATCAAATCCAGTATAGGAACTAAATTTAATTATTTCACCTCCATCATAACCCTTTAATTTGGAAATACCTTTAAGCATCGATAATTTCTTTCTGCAATTGTCTTTGGAATTAAAATTTGGTGGTTCATGAGCTAGTAAGCTAGTCGAGAATAAAATTGCAAATAAGATAAGAAAACTTTTTCTCATTTTAAATATTCCCTTTTTTTTGATAGTTTAAACCTTCTGTAAACTAATATTAAAACGAGCAGCATAAATACTGCACCAATTCTAAATTCTGTTCCTAAAATGTAATCTGCAAACTCTTCAAATAATCCTAATCCCATTCCTGAAACTGCTACAGCTGGTAAGTTCCCAAGACCTGCAACAATAACTATCATGAAAGATCTTACTGTATATGGAAGACCTACATAAGGATGAAGTGTAAGAGTTATTGAAATTAAAGCTCCCGCAATACCACATAGCGCAGCGTTAATTCCAAAAGTTGCAGCATAAACTTTTTCTGTATCTACACCTAAAATTTTTGCAGCTCTAGCATTTTGTGCTGTAGCTCTTATAGCTCGTCCAAGTCTGGATTTTTTCATATAAATAACTAAAGCTACTGCGTATAAAACACTTATAAAAGCTGAGAATATTTTTGAATTTGGTAAAGTTACTGAATTATCAAATAACATTGTTGTTCCGTATTCAGACTGTGCCACAACAACGTCTGCACCAAAAATAAAATTCATTAGTTGTTGGAATACGATAGCAATACCAAAAGTGGCTAAAATAGAAATAAATAAATCTCGATCCACAACTTTATTAATAACTAACTTGTAGAGTGCCCATCCAACAAAAAACATAATTATGGGAGAAATAATAACTCCCCAAGCAGGATGAATTCCCCAAAGATAAATAGTGTATGCAATGTAACCTCCGAGAATTACTAAATCACCTTGCGCAATGTTGATTATATTCATTACTCCCCATTGAAGAGCCATTCCGTAGGCTATTAGTGCAAATAAAATTCCTAAAAGAATTCCGTCCAGTGAAGCCTGGACCATTAACATTGGAGCTTTAAAAATAAGAAAGTCCATAAAGTTTTAAAACTTATAAAAGAAAAGCCCCTAGAAAACTAGGGGCTTTTCAAATTATTCAGAAGTTATTAGCTTCTTTCAGACCATTTCGGGATTGGATGATAGAACTTGTCAGAAGCCCATTTTGTAGGAGCTACTACTCTATTCTCACAATCATCGCCTTTGCATCTTACTTGGAACAAGATCATTGGCTTAGCAACGTTTTGGCCACCAGGTCCAAATTTAATGTTTCCGTAGAAAGTTTGCATTTCTGTATCAACTAGTGCATCTCTAACTGCATCTCTGTCAAAAGAATTTGCTCTTTCGAACGCATCCTTGAACACTAATAATGCTGCAGAAGACTCTGCTGATTGATATGGCGGGTCATATCCAAATTCTTTTTGGAAGTCTTTAGCGTATTTTTTACCAGAGCCAAAGAATTTATCTTTGTAAGATAAATTTTTGTGCCACTGAGAAGCACACAATGCGAATTCTGATTTCTTTCCATGTTGTTTAGAAAGTTTAGCAGCATCACAATGTGTCATCGCTAACATAGGAACGTCAACTTTCATTTCAGAAATTTGTCTGATTGCAGTTAACGCACCTTTTGTGTGACCAGATACAACAAGTACATCTGGCTTAGTAGCTTTTACTTTTGCCAATGTAGCTGCCATATCGTTAAGTTCTTTTGGTAGTTTGTCATCGATGATGATTTCAGATCCAGTCCTTTTTGCTGCATCTAAGATACCAAGTCTCACGTCTTGTGAGAACGCATCTTGCTCAAATGCTTGAGCAATCTTTACTCCTTTACCACCGTTTTTTTCTACCGCTAAATCAATAGCTACTTCAAGGTATTGGTTAGCTGGTGATAACACCGCGAACAAATATTTGTATCCTTTAGTAAATAAAGATCTAGATGCACCATTTGCTTCAACCATTGGAATTTTATATTTCTCGGTTACTGGTGCAATGGCTTTCGTTAAACCTGAACTGTATGGTCCAAGCATGTAATGAACGCCATCTTGTTTTATAAGTCTTTCAGCTAACTGAGCGGCTCTTTTTGGGTTTGACTCATCATCATAATAGATAATTTCAAACTTATATTTCTTACCTTGTACTTCTACTCCACCCATTTTGTTAATTCTCTCAACGGCCATGTTGTAACCGTTTTGAGTATGAACACCATTTGAAGAGTATTTACCTGTAAGAGATATTGCAGAACCTAACACTATATATTCTCCCTCTACTTTCGCGAAAGATGATGAGAAAGATACTAATGCTAAAGTTATAGCTGAAATAAATGTAACAAATAGTTTTGCTATTTTATTCATTATTTCCCTTCTTGTTGTTAATTAATTAATTAAAATTAAATAATTAAAACAAGAAATAGAGTTTTTGACAACAGTAAGAATGAACTAAAAATTCTGTGTCGCAGCAATGTAAACTGCTAAAATAAGTAGAACACACGCAGAAATTGTATTTAATAGCTTCGGTTTACTTCTTAACCATACTGAAACTTTCTCAGCTGCTAATCCGTAAATTATTAACGTTAAAAAATCTAAAACAACGTATGTAATTAATAATGTTAAAAACTGTGAAATGATATTTGATCCGAAATTAATAAAAGTTGGAAAAATTGTTCCAAAAAATAAAATTGCCTTTGGGCTTAAACCAGCAACTAAAAATCCATCTTTATAAAACGATAGTGGTGATTTTAAATTTTGGTCTTTAGAACTAAAACTTCTGATTTTAGACGT
>CACAWM010000027.1 GCA_902536205.1 uncultured Pelagibacteraceae bacterium
TGTATAATTAAAATTCTTTATAAATTTATCACTTGTGGCGAATTTTCTCATGTATTTTCCCATTAAACACCAAGCTGTTTGACTTCCAACAGCCATTAAAAACCAAACTAAAGTCAAAGTTATAGAATCTCTTAAATAATTGTTTTGCGTATCAATGAATAAAGAAATTGACGTTAAACCGACTATAATGCTTTTAGGATTTATGAATTGAAACCAAAAAGTATTTAAAAAGGTTACTGGTTTTGGATCAATCTTTTTATCTTTAGTTTGTCCTGCAAAAGATAATTTATACGCCATATATAATAAGTAAATTGACCCTAATATTTTAATTGTAGTTTGAATAAATGTATACTTTTGAAAAATAGCTCCAGAAGTTAATTGCAAAAGTATAATTAAAAGTGTCCATCCGATAATTACTCCAAGCATTGTTGGAATAGCTTTTCTAAAGCCGAAATTAAAAGCTGTATAAGATGTCATGATATTATTTGGCCCAGGAGAAAACGCAGTTGCAATGCCGAATAATATTAATGGAAAAAGTTGCATTTAAACTTAATGAGGCGCCCTAAATCTACTATGGCACGCTGTGCAATTGCTCCACATTAACTCCTTTTGCACTGCTCTAAGGTCTTCTGCAGTGTCAATGGCTTTTGCAAGTTTGATCATATCATCTGAAGCTTTTTGCATTAAAGCATTAAACTCATCTTTGTTTTCCCAAATGCTTGGAAGTGCTTCCGTTTTAAAACCTTCTTTAGTATTTTCAGGAAAGTAATCCAATAATTTTTTATAGTTATCTGAAATTTTCTTCATTAAAGGTTTTGCCTCTTCAATTTTTTTAGATTTCAATAATATAGATATTTTTTTTGCATTTTGATAGTTTTCACTAAACATAGCTTTTCTACCTTTTATGATTTCTTCTACAGTCATAGCGTTAGCATAAAAGGAAAAGCTTATGAAAAAAATAAAAATAATTGTTTGTATTATTTTTATTTTTTGTTTCATAAGATTATATTGTCATGAATACTGAGGATTTCCCATCTTTAAGTTGATAAATAACATAGGGTTCGTCTTTATCACCTGGCATTCCTGGTGTGCCAATCGGCATTCCGGGCAAAGCTATACCATCAATATCAGGTTGCTCTTTTAATAGTTTATCAACCGCTTCAAAAGGAACATGTCCTTCAATAAAGTATTTACCCATAATAGTAGTATGGCAAGACTGCATTTCGACTGGAATATTATATTTTTGTTTTATTGTGTGAAGGCTTCTCATATCTGTTTGTTTAACTTTAAATTTTTCTTCTTCTAAAAATAAAACATAACCATAACAACACCCGCACGAAGGAGTTTTAAAAACTTCGACGACTTGTTTGGTGTTAATATTAGCGAGAGCATCTTTTTTATCTGTGACAAAAATTAAGATATAAAAAAAAGAGAATAATAATACTGTAAGAAAAGTTAGTTTGAATATTTTGCTTTTGTACGGCATAATTAATTAAAGTTTAGCATGAAAATTTTTAACAGCAAAAGTGAGTACGGCCTACTGGCCAAATTGTTCCACTGGTTGACATTTATTGTCTTAATAGCCCAAATTCCTTTTGGATTTTATTTAGTAGGGCTTGAATTTTCTGATGAAAGAATTGAGCTTGAAAATATACATATCTTCATAGGAATAACCGTTTTTTATCTTACATTGTTTAGACTAATTTGGAAATTTTTTAATCCAAGTCCATCTGAAACTAGAAGTTTTTTTAAAGGGCAAGTCTTTATTGGAAAGGCTAACCATTTTTTACTTTATTTGAGTATTTTTACTATAACTATTTCTGGCATTCTTAAAAAACTTTATATGGGAGAAATACTTAATTTTATATTTTTTAAATATGGATTTGAAAAAGATAATTTTGTTTTAGCTGATGCTTATTATCAAGTTCACATTTACGCTAATTACTTATTATTAGCACTTGTAAGTCTGCATATACTTGCAGTAATTGTTCATCATTTTGTTTTTAAGGATAAAATCTTAAACAAAATTACTTAATGGCAAGCTTCGTTAAATTTTTTTAGTCTCCAATAATTATATGGCCAAGGCGTAACAAAACCAACGGCTAACATTATTGGTACAACCCACCAAGTTAAAATAGCTCCTCCTGTAAGAAAATAGTCTGTAGCATTCATAGCAATTTCCATGCTCACCATTGAAATTAAACTCATTCCAATAGCTGTTTTAAAAGCTAGCTTGAAAGAAAAATTTTGTCTTAATAAGATAATTGTTTCTAAAATTATGCTTGTAATAATCCCATTGATTATCGCTAAAACCATGATTGCTAAAACAGGAAAAGGAATTTTTGTTAACTGAAAAAATAAAATAGTTCCAAAATCACCAATAGAGCAACCAAGTAAACACCAAAATGTATTTTTGGCACTTCTTGACCATGTATGTCTACAGCTCCAATTAAATGTTTCAGAACTCATTTAAGCAATGTCTAGACCATTATCAGTTTTCTGAGATGGGTGCACTAGGACAACTTTTCCGTCCTTTTCAATTGCGCCAAGCACTAAAACTTCTGATATAACGCCAGCTATATTCTTTCTTGGAAAGTTGCAAACCCCAATAACTTGTTTGCCTACTAAACTTTCAGAGTTGTAGTAATGAGTAATTTGAGCTGAAGATTGTTTAATTCCAATCTCTTTTCCAAAATCAACTTTAACTACTAAAGAAGGTTTTCTAGCTTTTTCATTAACTTTTACCTCTAAAACAGTGCCAACTTTAATCTGCACTTTTTTAAAATCATCATAAGTTATTTCCATAATTTCCTTTCTATAAATAAAAAAGGGGGCCTAAGCCCCCTTTTAAATTAGTTAAGCAATTGGTTTATAGTTCTTTGTATTTACCTTTGCTCCACTCATAAAATACATAACCTGGTAAGCTCACGTCACCTTTTCTGTCAAAGCTTAGTGAACCGATTACAGTATCAAACTTACCTTTTCTCATTACTTTAAGAACTTTGGCAGGATCGTTTGTTCCAGCTTGATTAGCAGCTTGTTCGAATACTTGTAACGCAGCATATGAATAAAGAACATAACCTTCTGGCTCTATACCAGCAGCTTTAAATTCTTTTACAACACTTGCAGCAGCAGGATTATTTCTTGGATCTGGAGAGAAAGTCATTAGCGTACCTTCACCTGCATTTCCTGTAATATCCCAATACTCAGCTGTAACTAATGCGTCACCGCTGATTAATTTAGTTTTCATACCTTGATCTCTCATTTGTCTTACGATCAAACCACCTTCTGTGTGGTAACCACCAAGATATACTGCATCAATGTTATTTGATTTTAGTTTTGAAACTAAAGCAGAATAGTCTTTTTCACCTGCTGTATAAGCTTCGTACATAGCGTCTTTAAGGCCAGCTTTCTTCATGTTTTTTCTAGTCGCATCTGCTAAACCTTTTCCGTAAGCAGTTTTATCATGAAGGATAGCTACTTTTTTACCTTTGTAGTTTTCAGCTAAGAATTTACCAGCAACTTCACCTTGCTGATCGTCTCGACCACAAACTCTAAAAGTATATTTACCACCTTTATCCGTTAACGCTGGATTTGTTGAAGCTGGTGAAACTTGAATAATTCCCTCTTCATTGTAAACCGCAGAAGCTGGAATTGAAGAACCAGAGCAGAAGTGACCTGCAACATAAGCTACGCCTTGACCAGCAAATTTGTTGGCTACAGCAACAGCTTGTTTAGGATCGCAAGCATCGTCTCCGATTTCTAATTTAACTTTCTCACCATTAATTCCACCTTTTTTATTAACGTGCTTTAACCACATTTCAGCACCAGCTTTTAACTGAGCACCAAATGAAGCGTACTGACCTGACATAGGTCCAGCAGAAGCAACTACAACGTCAGCTTTAGCTGATACTGTTGCAAGCATTAATGTTCCGGCAATTAATGAAAGAAGTTTATTGAACGTTCTTAACATATTATTTCCCTTTGTTGTCAATTAATTAATTATTTATATTGAACACCTTAATTACAAACTTGTAAATACGAAAAAAAGTTAATTTTTTGCCCCACCTTCGAGATAAGCGGCTTGTATGTCTTTATTTTTGAGTAACTCTTGACCAGAACCCTTAATGGTCACTTTGCCATTAACTAAAACATATGCTCTGTCTGCAAGCTCTAAAGCTTTTTTAGCATTTTGTTCAACTAAAAAAATAGTTACATTTTTTTCTTTATTAATATTTTTTATTGAAAGAAAAATTTGATTAACTAATTTAGGAGCTATTCCTAGTGAAGGTTCATCTAATAAAAGCACTTTGGGTTTACTCATTAAAGCTCTTCCGATGGCTAGCATTTGTTGTTCTCCTCCTGAAAGTGTTCCACCTCTCTGAGTTTTTCTATCACTTAATACAGGAAATAAATCGTAAACTTCCTTTATATCGTTTTCAAAATACTTTCCTTTTTCATTTGCATGAGCACCCAATCTTAAATTTTCCTCTACAGTTAGTCTTGAAAAAATTCTTCTTCCTTCTGGTACTTGGCAGATACCCATATCAACAATTTTGTGGGGTTGTTTGTTTTCAATATTTTCACCGTTGAAAACTATATTTCCTCTTTTAGCTTTATTTACACCACTAATAGTCATTAGCAAAGTTGATTTACCTGCTCCGTTAGAGCCAATTAAAGAAACAATTTCACCATCATTCACGTCAAGATCAACTCCTCTCAAAGCTTGTATCTTTCCGTAAAATGTTTCAACATTAGAAATTTTAAGCATTATTCATCTACTCCTAGGTATGCTTCGATAACCTCTTTGCTATTTTTAGTTTGATCAGCTGTTCCTTCAAATATCTTTTTACCATAATTCAAAACAACAACATGATCAGAGATCCCCATTACTACGCTCATATCATGTTCAATTAATAAAATTCCTGTTTGTTTTTCTGTTTTGATAAATTTTAATAATTTATTTAATTCAGCTGACTCTTTTGGATTTAATCCTGCGGCTGGTTCATCTAAGCACAATAACCTTGGTTCAATACACATTGCACGAACAATTTCTAATTTTCTTTGATCACCATAAGGTAGGTCTCCAGCATTATCATCTGCTCTATGAGTTAAACCAATAATATCTAACCAGTATTTTGCTTTATCAACTGCTAGCTGTTCTTTAACTCTATAAGTCTTAAGATTAAGTAAACCAAATAAAGAATAACCGGAAGCAACCATTAATTCATTGTGTTGAGCGACTAACAAATTTTCTAGCACAGACATTGCTGGAAACAATCTAATATTTTGAAAAGTTCTAGCTACTTTTGCAACATAAGCTATTTTAAAATCTGTATATTTCCTCAGTGAAATTTTACTATCCTCTTTGTGTAAGAACATTTGACCATTGGTAGGTTTATAAAATCCTGTTAAACAATTGAATACAGTAGTTTTTCCTGCACCATTAGGGCCAATGATAGAGGTAATTTGATTATTTTTTGCATCAAAACTTAAATCATCAATTGCAGTCAAACCACCAAACTTCATTGTCAAATTTTCTACTGATAATAAATTACTCATTTCTTATCTCCGTGCATAAGAATAGTTGGTTTTCGGTTTGCTAAAATTCCTTTTGGTTTAAACACCATAATTAAAACCATAGCTCCACCAAAAGCGATCATCCTATATTGTTCTAAGTCTCTAAACATCTCTGTAATTCCGATTAAGAAAATTGATGCAAGAACTACTCCGGTTTGTGAACCCATACCACCTAGCACAACAATAGCAACAATGATTGCGGACTCAATAAATGTAAAACTTTCTGGACTTATAAATGCTTGTCGAGTTGCAAAAAATGAACCAGCAAATCCACCAAACATAGCGCCGATTGCAAAAGCAGTTAATTTTGTATTTGTAGGATTTACACCTAAAGATTTGCAAGCGATCTCATCTTCCCTCAAAGCCTCCCAAGCTCTGCCAACAGGAAGTTTTCTTATTTTCAGCGTAAAGTAATTTGTAATTAAGGCTAATACTAAAATTAAATAGTATAGAAATATTATTCGGTGCATAGTTGAATATTCAAGATTGAAAAACAAATGAAAACTTGTTTCCCCTTCATCTGGAGATCTTTTAAAAGGTAATCCGAAAAAAGATGGTCGTGGTATTCCTGTAATTCCATCAGGACCATTAGTTACTTCATACCAATTAATTAAAATTATTCTTATGATTTCTCCAAATCCTAAAGTAACAATCGCAAGATAATCTCCTCTTAATCTTAAAACAGGAAAGCCAAGTAAAATTCCAAAAAAAGCTGCAAACACTCCTGCTAAAGGTAAACAAATCCAAAAAGACCAGCCAAAAGTAGTTGCAATTAATGCATATGAATATGCGCCAACTGCATAGAAGGCTACATAACCTAAATCGAGAAGACCTGCTAAACCAACTACGATATTTAAACCCCAACCAAGCATGATGTAGGTTAAAATCATTATAGCAACATCCATAAAGTACCTGTCGGTAAAAGGTAGAAAAGGAAACACAACAGCAAATAAAATTGCAGTAATAGCAAAGTGTTTTGCTTTATCTTCAGTTATCGCTGAAAACTTAGATGTTAACTTTGAAAAAAAAGTAATTTCAGTTTTTCTAGCGGAATTTAAATTAATTAAAAATCTTCCTATAATACAAAGTCCAACTAATAAAAAAACTATTCCCCATTGAGGAGTGATAAATAAACCTTCTCCTTTAGATGCAGTTCTTAGACCAACTATCGGGCCGAACAAAGCTAAAGCAATTAAGCCTGTAAATAAACTATCTTTAAATGACTGAATGATATCTTTCTTTTCCATTAAACTTTCTCGATATCAGGTTTTCCGAGAAATCCAGTTGGAAAGAAAA
>CACAWM010000028.1 GCA_902536205.1 uncultured Pelagibacteraceae bacterium
CCCAAATAGAAACTCACACAATTCAAAAAAAATTGGTCAAATAATATTAGAGGTAAAAATTCAAAGTGATAAAATAGACAAAAATAAAATTGAGAGAATTATTAATTTAAAAGAGTCAAGGTTTTCAAAATATTGTGAGGGAATCAACATTCTTAACAATATTAATTAATTTGATTTATAAATTTTTTTAATCTAAGAGCTATTATGAGTAATTTAAAAAATGATGACTATGTTTGGGATAATAAAAAACCAACAGCACAAATGCTCGGAAGATGGCAACCTTGGCACACTGGTCATCAGAAATTGTTTGAAGAAATATTAAAAAAAACAGGTCAAGTAAACATCATGGTAAGAGACGTTAAAGGTGTGGATGATAATCCATTTGACTTTGAAACAGTAAAAAAAAATATTTTTGAAGCTTTAAAAGATTACAAAAATAGAATTCAAGTGACCTTAGTTCCTAATATTACTAACATTTGCTATGGAAGAGGTGTGGGTTATAAAATAGAAGAGATAGTTTTAGACGAGAAAACTCAACAGATTTCAGCTACAAAAATTAGAGAACAAATGAGAAAAGAGGGTAAACTCAAATAATTGATAACTGTTCTCACTTGACCTCTAAAATACGCATATATATAAAAGTTTTATGATTACAAACAATCCATTCTCAGCCTTAGCAGAAATAGTTCCAGAAATAGCAATGCAGGGATTTGTTATTGCTATGGCCACTCTTACTCTAGTTGGTGTATTAGTTGATATTCTTCATAAGAAAAACGTTAAATATTTTTTTGAAAATGCAAAAAAAGCTAAAAGGAATGCTAAAGTTGAATTAACAACAGGGAAGAGAACTGCAGTTATTTTAAAAACTGTAGCCCATGACATTGCAACAACCTCAGAGCTTGGATGGGGTAAAAGAAGATTAGCACATGTTTTAGGTATGTATGGAACAATTATTTTCTGGGCTTGTTCAGCTATATTGATTTTTTCTTACTCATCGGTTGGAATAGAAACTCCAGTAACTTTATCAGTATTATGGCACGTTGGTGCAATTTTAACTTGTTTAGGCGGTTACTGGTTTTGGTTTTTTTTAAGAGTTGATGTATCTGCAGAAGCACATCCTTGGTATAGAATTATAAAAGCAGATTTATTTGTTTTAGCATTATTAGCTTGTGCAACATTTGGTTTGGCATGGTCATATACACAGCATTCAGGCATGATTGGTCTAAGTTATTTATTTTTAATTTTATTTATTGTTTCTAATTTAGTTTTATTTGGAGGTGTTTATTGGTCGAAATTTGCTCATATGTTTTACAAACCTGGTGCTGCAATTCAAAAAAATTTAGCTGAAGCTGATGGTTCTAGAGACAATTTGCCACCACCTGCCGATGCTCCTGAGCAATTCGGGCTGGGAATTAAAAGAGAACAACCGAAGCATTATTAGAAAAATTATGTTATTAAACCTTAGGGGAGAAAAATAATTTATGTCAACTTTCGTATATATGACTAGATGCGATGGCTGCGGTCATTGTGTAGATATCTGTCCATCAGATATCATGCATATTGATGAGACTATTAGACGAGCGAAAAATATTGAGCCTAACTTTTGTTGGGAATGTTATTCATGTGTGAAAGCTTGCCCAAATCATGCAATTGATGTTCGAGGCTACGCCGATTTTGCTCCGATGGGACATAGCGTAAGAGTAAGAAGAGAGGAAGAAAAAGGAACTATTTCTTGGAGAATAAAATTTAGAAACGGAACAGAGAAAAATTTTGTATCACCAATCACGACTAAGCCTTGGGGTAAATTTATTCCAAAACTCGCAGAGGAAGATAAACCAAATCAAGGAGAAATAACTACACAAAGACTTTACACTGAACCAAAGGGTTTAAATATTGATGGAGATCTTCCAACTGTAAGCAAAGACTCATTTAAAAAAGGTGTTTACTACTAATGGCTAACGTAAAAACCCACGTTGAAGAAAGTGATATTCTTATTATCGGTGGTGGTATGGCCGGTACAGGAGCCACATTTGAGGCTAGACATTGGGGAAGGGATCTAAAAATAGTTTGTGTTGAAAAAGCTAACATCGATAGAAGTGGTGCCGTAGCTCAAGGTCTTTATGCAATTAATTGTTATATGGGCATGCAGTGGAATGAGAACCAACCTGAAGATCATGTTAGATACGCACGAAATGATTTAATGGGAATGGTTAGAGAAGATTTGGGTTATGACATGGCTCGTCACGTAGACTCTACAGTTCATATGTTTGATGAATGGGGTTTACCTATGATGAAAAATGAAAAAACTGGAAGGTATTTGAGAGAAGGTAAGTGGCAAATCATGATTCACGGTGAAAGCTATAAACCAATCGTTGCAGAGGCTGCAAAAAAATCCGCTAACAAAATTTACAATAGAATAATGATTACCCATCTTTTAATGGATGATGAAAAAGAAAATAGAATAGGCGGAGCAGTCGGTTTTAATATGAGAACAGGTGACTATCATGTGTTTAAAGCCAAAGCTGTAATTGTTGCAGCAGGCGGAGCTTCACATATTTTTAAACCTAGAGCAGTTGGTGAGGGAATGGGGAGAACCTGGTACGCTCCTTGGAGTAACGGTTCTGCTTATGCACTTCCGATAGCTGTTGGAGCTAAAATGACGCAAATGGAAAATAGAATTGTCTTATGCAGATTTAAAGATGGTTATGGTCCTGTTGGAGCTTACTTCTTACATTTAAAAACATACACACAAAATGCTAATGGTGAGAATTATGAGAAAAAATGGTACGATCAAACTAAATCATTAGTTGGAGAATATATCGATCACCATCCAACACCTACATGTTTAAGAAATCACGCTTTTATTCAGGAAGTACAATCAGGCGGTGGACCAATACACATGGTCACTAAAGAAGCATTCCAAGACCCTCATTTAGAAACTGTGGGTTGGGAAAACTTTTTAGGCATGACAGTTGGTCAAGCTGTTGTATGGGCTTCGCAAAACATTGATCCAAAATATACTAATCCAGAACTTACAACATCGGAACCTTATGTTATGGGTTCACACGCAACATGTTCTGGGGCTTGGGTAAGTGGACCAGAAGATTTATCACCTCCAGAATATTTTTGGGGTTACAATAGAATGTTAACCGTTGATGGACTGTTTGGTGCAGGTGACACAGTGGGCGGAAGTGCTCATAAATTTTCTTCTGGATCTTTTACAGAGGGTAGATTAGCTGCGAAAGCTGCCGTAAAATATATTGAAGATAAAAAAGCTGAAGGAATTAAAGTAAGTGATAAACAATTTAAAGACTTAAAAGAAGTAATCTATAAACCCTTAGAAAATTATACAGTAGGTAGAAATGAAATTACTGGTGGAACAGTTTCGCCAAGTTATATTTCTCCTATTCAAGGGCTACAGAGGCTTCAAAGAATTATGGATGAATATGTTGGAGGAATTGCTACAAATTATATGACCAACGAGAACATGCTTAATAGAGGTTTAGAATTATTAAAATGGTTGGAAGAAGATTTAGAAAATGTTGGTGCCGAAGATTATCACCAATTAATGAGAGCTTGGGAACTAAAACACAGAACAATTACCTCACAGTGCGTAACTGAGCATACTAAATTTAGAGAGGAAACAAGATGGCCAGGCTATTACTACCGAGGAGATCATCTTAAACTTGATGATGAAAACTGGCATTGTTTAACAGTATCAAGGCGAGATCCCAAAACTAAAAAGTTTACGATGGAGAAAGTCCCTGTTTATCATATCGTGGACGAAAAAAAGGAAAAGAAAGCTTCATAAAGCTTAATGAAGTTGCTGGAAAAATCTGACAAAGAAGTCAAAGAAATTGCACAGCCAATCTGGGATAATTTAGTTAAATCATCAAATATCAAAGATTACGGAGGTTTTACTAAAGATTTTTCATCACAAATGCTTTACGGAGCAAATGAAGTTGAGCTTGGAAAACAATGGGCAAATAATAAGTTACTTACGAGTTTATCTGAAAAACAAGAATTTTTAGGCACAATAAGAAGAAATCAATTTATTACTGTTCTTTATAAACAAACTAGCCAAACAATGCCCGGAGAATTTCTAGGCAGGCTAGTTCTAGGTGAAGAAGATGGTTTAGTAAAAGTTTTTGGTGCTACAATTTATTAAGATTGACAACTTAATGTTTCAGGCATACTGCTAATATTAATGCTCGAAATTTACCTTCCTATAGCTCAAGTAAATATAGATATTTTTCTTCTTTTATTTTTAAGTTTAGCTGTTGGAGTACTATCTGGCTTGTTCGGTGTAGGTGGAGGTTTTCTAATGACTCCTTTTCTTATCTTCATGGGCATACCTCCTGTGTATGCTGTACCGAATGAAGTTAACAATATTCTTGCAACATCTGTCTCTGGTTCATTAACTCATTGGTACAAAAAAACTTTAGATTACAAAATGGGATTAATGATAGTTTCAGGCGGAATGGTAGGAACTATCATAGGTATTATGACGTTTACTTTTTTTTCAGAAATTGGAAAAATAAGTTTAATAATTTCTTTGTTATATATGTATCTTTTAGCAATAGTTGGGACGTTAATGTTGATAGAAGGTATAAAAGAAAGAAACCGATTAAAATCAAAAACTAAAATTAAAAAAAAATTACACGATCATAATTGGCTCCAAGGTCTACCTTTAAGAATGAGGTTTAATAAGTCTGGATTATACGAAAGTGCATTTACTCCAGTATTGTTAGGTTTTGTCGTAGGTTTTGTTGCTTCAATGATGGGTATTGGTGGAGCGTTCTTAATGGTTCCAGCAATGATTTATATTATTGGAATGCCAGTAAAATTAATTCCAGGTACTTCTTTGTTTGTTACAGTTTTTATCAGTGCGGTCGTAACAATCTTACACTCATTTAACTATGGTACGATTGATCTATTTTTAGTAGTTCCTCTAATACTTGGATCAATTGTTGGAGTTCAAGTTGGACAAAAGATTGGTCAATTTCTAGATAGTAATGAGCTTAAATCTTTATTTGCAATGCTATTAATAACAGTCGCAATTGCAATTGCTTATGACTCTTTCTTTAGAGAAAAAAAAGGATTTAACGGAAGTAAAGTTGATGCTCCTGAATTAAATAGCTTATCAGAATTTATCGTAAGAATTTCTAATGAAGTACCTTTCTTGTACGGAGCTTTTGCAATTATACTTGCAGTGGTGCTTGGAGCATTAATGGCTTGGTTTAGAAAAATTATTCACGATTTAAGACACAAAAAACCTAAACAAGAAGAAGTAAAATTCCCAGTTAAATAGATTTTAAGCACTTCTGTAAAGCTTTGTCATCACAAACTCTCTGTGACCTAAAGCTTCAGCACAAGTTAATCTTCCATTAGCAACTTTTAAAGTTGTCTCAATAAGCTTATCACCAGCTTGATCAAGATTCATTTCTCTTGATAAAATTTTTGAGACATCACAGTCAACATGCTCACTCATTAGTTTAGCTGTTAAAGGATTTGCAGTAAGTTTAACAACGGGTTCTATCGGATTTCCTATAATATTTCCTTGTCCAGTTGGGAAAAGATGAATATTAAATCCCCCAGCTGCTTGAAGTGTAACACATTCTGCTGCTGCTGATGAAGTATCCATGAAATATAAACCTTTCCCTTTTTTAGGTTCTTCAGCTGGTTCCAAAACATCAATAAATTCTCTAGAACCTATTTTTTGAAAATTTCCAAAGGCTTTTTCTTCTATCGTAGTTAGGCCACCTGCAATATTTCCAGCTGTGGGCTGACTTTCCGATAGATCATCTGTTGCTTCCTTTAAAATAAAATCGTTATAATCACTCCAGGTTTTCATAAATTTTTTCTGCGCCTCAGGAGTAGCTCCCCTTTTAGCGCAAACTTGTTCTGCACCAGTTAATTCTGAAGTTTCCCCAAAACATAAATGAACACCAAGAGGTTCTAGCTTATCCATTAAATTCCCAACAGTCGGATTAGAAGCTAATCCAGACGTTGTGTCTGACTCACCGCATTTAACTGATATCCATAGATCGCTCATTGGACATTCTTCTCTTTGTTTTTCAGACGCCCACATAGAAAACTCTTGTGCTTTTTTTGATGCTTTCATTATCGTTTGAATGTCTCCACTTCTTTCAATGTGAAATCCTTCAACTGGTTTGCCAGTTTCCGCAATTCCATCAACAATTTTTTTTGTCCACTTTGGTTCTATTCCAATTACAATAACAGCAGCAACGTTTGGATTTCTTCCTGTACCAATCATTGTTCTAAAATGTAATTCTAAATCAGCCCCAAATTGTAATCTACCGTAAGAATGGGGTAGCGCTATTGTTCCTTTAATATTATTTGCAACAGCTTCTGCACAAGCATTTGAAATATCATCAACTGGAAGAATAATTACATGATTTCTTGTTCCAGCTCTCCCATTTTCTCTTTTATAACCTAAAAAACTTTTTGGAATTTCCATAATTACTTTACCATTTTTTTGTTTTTACATTGTGAACATGAACATGCTCACCTTTTTTGATTTCTTTGACTACTTTTCCAATGTCATGTCCGTACTTAAAAATCGTATCTCCAACCTTAAGATCTTTTAGTGCAATTTTGTGCCCTAAAGGAACATCGTTTGTCGATGGAACTTTAACAGTCTTGTCGTTTTCCATTATCCAGGCGCTACAATCTTGGC
>CACAWM010000029.1 GCA_902536205.1 uncultured Pelagibacteraceae bacterium
TTCCTTTTCGATATCATTTAATTTTTCTTTATTGGATATCTTAGATTTTTTAATTTCTAAAATTGTGATCTTATCAAACAATTCTCCTGCTGAAATTTCTGCCAATATTTTGTCAATTTTTTTGTTCATAATAATATTTGACTATAACACTCTTTAATTATACTCGGAATTAATAATGTCAAATATATTAATAATTAAACATGGTTCGTTAGGGGATTTAATTCAAGCTAATGGCGCAATTAAAGATATTAAAAACTTTTATCCTAATAGAAAAGTTTTTTTACTTACAACACAACCTTATTCAATTTTTATGTCTGAGTGTCCTGATTTAGATGGAGTATTGATTGATAAAAGATTGCCTAGATGGAATTTTTTTTATTTAAACAATTTAAAAAAAACTTTAGCTAAATATGATTTTTCAAAAGTATTTGATTTGCAAAATTCTAGTAGAACTAAGTTTTATAAAAGATTTATAATTAAAAATGCTGAATGGTCGTCAACTGAAACAGTTTTAGATCCAGGTCAGAAGAAAAGTGATTTTGATAATGAGCCTGTTCTAGATAGAATGGAAATTCAACTAAAAAAAAGCGGTATAGAAACTGAATTTACGAAAAATATTGATTTGAGTTGGGCAACTGAAAATATTTCTCGTTTAGTTCAACAATATACAAATAGAGAGTATATTCTTTTATTTCCTTTTTGCTCCTCTAAGCTAGTAAATAAAAAATGGCCTTATTACAAAGAACTAATTCAAAGATTAAAACAAGAATTTAAAAATAAGTATTCGATTCTTCTTGCACCAGGTCCAAATGAAGTTAATGAAGCTAATCAATTAAATGCTAAAGTTATTTTAGAAAACAATGAACCTTTAAACTTAAAAAAATTAGTATCACTAATATATGGTGCAAAATTTATTATTTCAAATGATACCGGTCCAGCACATATTGCATCTCATCTAGATAAAAAAGGATTAGTTTTATTTGGTAGCCATACCTCAGCTAAAAAAGTGAGTATTGAAAATTTTAATTTTAAAGCTATTTCTGTCAAAAATTTAAATGATTTAAATGTTGATAGTGTTTTAGAAGAGATAAAGGCTAAATTAGACTAATATATTTTTTTACAATTTTATCCCAACTAAAATCTTTTGAAAATTCTAAAGCATTAGCTCCCAGCTTTAAAAAATGATCGTTAGCTAGAGTTTTTAACAAAGTATCGTAAATTGCATTTAAATCATTGCCATTACAAAGATAACCAGTTTGTCCACTTTTAATAGCATCACCCTCTCCACCATAAATTCCACCAATGGACGGTTTGCCATATGAGGCAGCCTCAATATAAGTAATGCCAAATCCCTCAACAGATTTTTTATAAATTACTGAAGGCATAACAAATACATTTGACTGTTCTAATAAAGCTACTTTTTCCTGTTCAGTAGATTTGAATATAAAATCAACACTCTTTTCTAATCCAAGTGTTTTTCTAAGTTTTAATAGATTATTTCCTTCATCACCATCACCTATCGAGACATATTTAAGGTTTGGATATTTAGGAAGAAGATTTTTAACTGTCATCATTACATTGTGATGACTTTTTCTTCCATCTAATCTTGAAATAGTAATTAACTTTGGTGAAGCATTTCCATATATTTTTTTTGCAAATTCTTTTGCTTCCTCATTTATAGGAATAGGATAATTGCAACCTGGATTGATTACAGTGACATTTTTAACACCCAACTTCATTGCAAACTCTTTTGTAAATTTTGAATTAGCTATAACGTGGTCTGCCTTAGCCAGGGCAGTTAAAACTCTTTTATTTAATGACGACCCAACTGGATGGTTAATTTCCTTTGAGTGAATTAAGCAAAATGATTTAGTTCTTTTCAATAAATTCTTTTCAATATTTTCAATACTTTTCCAATGATCAAAAAAAGAGGCTCTTACCTCGTTAGATGTTAAAAATTCCTTTACTAGGTTTGCTTTTCTATATTTACGAAAAATTTTTAAACCTGATACTCTATGTATATTTAATTTTGAATTTTGATCATAATTTTCATCTTCATCTTGAGTTTCCGCAAAAACTTTTACTGGTCCATGATTTAACAATGCATTTGATAGCCCTTCCATGAGGTTCTGCATACCACCGATTTCAGGAGGGAAATTTCTTGTGACAACTAAAAACATTAATTAAACCACTTGATGTTACATCCCATACTTGGAATTTGTTGATCAGGACCTCTCTGGGTTTGTGCAACTATTTTCATAGCTATTTTTAAATCACTGTCTCCATTATTTATTGGTTTTAAATCTTTTAACTGTTTAAATCTGCCTCTGTATTGAAGTTTTAAATCTTGATTGTAACCAAAAAAATCAGGCGTACATACTGCACCATATTTTTTAGCAATTTCTTGTGTTTCATCAAATAAATAGTTTATCTCACCAAAATTATTGTTATCAGCAAATTTGATCATGTTTTCGAATGAGTCTTCAGGATAATTTTTTGTATCATTTGACATGATAGCTACAGAGTTAATTCCATCTTTTTTAAGTTCATTACAATCTTTAGCCAAATCTTTAATAATTGCTTTTACATAAGGACAATGATTGCAGATAAACATTATGAGCGTAGCTTTTTCACCCTTAATATCGTTTAAAGTTATTAATTTATTTTTGATTGATTTTAGTTTGAAATCCTCAGCTTTTTTTCCAAAATCGCAAACTGGGGTTTTAGTTAGAGCCATAATGTATTATAAATTATTTAATAATACATTACAGCAATTTTATGATTTATGATTTTGAAGGACAAACTCCAAAAATAGATCCAGGTAGTTGGGTAGCACCTAATTCTGTTATCATCGGCAGGGTAGAACTTAAAAAAAATTCTAACATTTGGTTTAATACAACTTTAAGAGGAGATCTTGAACCAATTATCATTGGGGAAAATTCAAATGTTCAGGACGGAAGCGTTATTCATACGGACCCAGGTTGTCCAACTATAGTTGGAAAAGGAGTTACCATTGGACATATGGTAATGCTTCATGGCTGTGAAATTGCTGATGATTGTTTAATTGGAATTGGCTCAACTATATTGAATAAAACTAAAATTGGAAAAAATTGTATTATCGGTGCTAATGCACTTGTTACAGAAAATAAAGTTATACCTGAAAGATCATTGGTTCTTGGTAGTCCCGGTAAAGTAGTCAGACAAGTTACTGACGAAGAAATAGAACACATTAAAGAAAATGCTAGAGACTATGTCGAAAATTTTAAAAAATATAAGAAATAGTTTTTTTTTAATTGCTATTTTATGTTTAGGCTTCTCAAATCTGGAAGCCAAAAATAGTAAAGATGTTTCTAATACTGAGGTGAAAAAGAAAACTACCTCTCATAAAAAGAAATATTCTCTAAATTTAGTTAACAGTAAAGATGGTCATCCTGTGAGATCTGGAAAAAAATCTTACAGATTTGAAGTCAGATTAGGTGACTGCGGTAAAGATAGTGGTCATGATGATTGTAAAAAAGATAGACAAAGAACTGAGCTACAATTCAAAAAACATCAAATGGGTAAAAAAGATCATTGGTATTCCGCATCTATCTATTTGCCAAATGACTATCAATCAGTAGCTCCAGTTAGAACTACTTTTGCTCAACTCTATGAAAAAGGTTGGAAACCCATTCTTATGGTGACAGATAGAAGTGGAGATTGGTTAGAGGTTGGAAGAATGTGGAGTGGTGAGTATGTTGAGATGAAAAAAGCAATAAAGATAAATGACATGAAGGGTAAATGGACAGACGTACTTATCAATGCTCGATATTCAAGAGAGGAAACTGGTTTCATGAAGGTTTGGATTAATAATAAATTAGTATTAAATTCAGAGAATATAAAAAACATTACGCCATATACCAAAAGAGGTGTTGGATTAGATTTTGGAATTTATCAAACATTTGTCAGCGGTTGGAAGAGGGAACATGGAGATAAACCGTATCCAAATATGATTGTTTACTTTGATGAAGTTAATTTAGGTTCTACAAAAGAAAAAGTAACAAAAAACCTAGGGAACTAACCAAGTAAATTTTTTAGACTCACTCAAATCAATTAAAGCTCTTCGATGACCTTTAGCTGCTAAATAAAGCCACTCAATACTTTTAATTTTACATCTAATTACACAAAAGTTTTTATAACCAGCTTCGCTTTCATCTTTTGTATAATCAAAGTTATCGAATTTATTATCTAAACCTGATGTTGGTTTTTCAGACTCTGTCCCAGGTCCATTTGTAACTAAGTAACATTTTCTACTGATATGCCCTGTTTTTTCCCAAGACTCTTTTGTAATATCATTATTATAATTTACTTCGCACTCAGCTTTAACTCTAAGCTGTATTTTTTCCTCTTTACCATAAAATAAAATTGAGCACTTGGGATTTTTTTTAATTTTTTCAATTTTTGAAGATCTAATATCACTATGATATTGGATAAACTTATTTTGTTGATCTGCTTTTCTTAAGACAACAACTCTACCATCGAGATCTTTATCATTACCACAGATAAATACAGGCGTTCTAAACTCAGAAGATCTATCTTTAACTGCTTTAGTTAAAAGGTCCCATATTTTTTTTTCTATCTCTTGTGAATCTTCGTAGTAACTTATTATTTCTGACACAACTTATTTTCTAAATCTTTTAATTAAGCTTGAAGTATCCCATCTTTGACCACCCATTTTTTGCACTTCAGCATAATATTCATCAATTATTTTTGTAATAGGTAAGGGTGAATTATTTTTTTTAGCTTCATCCATTGTCCACTTTTAAAACATCTCTCCTTCTCCAACTTTTAATTTTAAGTTTTTTTTTGCCAGGATTAGGATCTGCCTCTCTTGAGTCTAGTTTTATCGACTTAATTGTATTTAAAATTACAAAAGGCAAAAATATAATTATTAGTATTGCAATTCCTTGCCAGACAGTTCTCCAAGAGTAAATAAGGAAAAAATAAGTTATAAGAGCCGGTAAAATAAATTCTGCTGTAGATAAGCCAAACCAAACTGTACTTAAAGCCTTTCCTCTAGATCTTTCAAAAAATCTGGAAATGGTTGTCGTGGAAGTATGGCTCATTAAACCTTGTCCAGAAAATCTCATTAAGAAAATTCCAATCGCTAAAAAATAAATACTATTAATAAATGAAAAAAATAATGAAGAAGCAAATAATAATAGAACTACAAATAATGAATAATTTAAAATTCTATAATCGTCTATTTTTTTTCCAACCCAAATAAGAAGCAAACTTGAAAAAATAGTTGCACTTGCATAGATACTGCCGAATTGACCATGAGTAATACTGAGTTCATTTCTTATCGGTGCGTTAAACAATCCCAAAAAAAAACTCTGTCCAAAACTAGAAAAAAATGTAAATATAAATCCAAATATAATTACTTTTTTATTTAAAGTGAGGTTAATCATTAATGAGTTGTAAAGTTTCTTTCATAGGTCTTGGTGTAATGGGTTATCCCATGGCTGGTTATATATCAAAAGCTGGTCACAATGTAACCGTTTATAATCGTACGAAAGTTAAAGCCGAAAAGTGGGCGAAAGAATATAAAGGTAATGTTGCTGATACTCCGATGGATGCTACTAAAGATAGTGACTTTATTTTTACATGTGTTGGAAATGATAATGATTTAAGAGAAGTTACTTTAGGTGACAAAGGATTGTTTAAAACTGCAAAAAAAGGTTCAATCTACATAGATAATACTACTGCCTCAGCAAACATTGCGAGAGAGTTATATAAAGAAGCAAAAGCAAAAGGTTTTGATTTCTTAGATGCTCCGATTTCGGGTGGACAAGCTGGAGCAGAAGGTGGAATTTTAACTGTAATGGTTGGAGGAGACGAAGCTCCCTTTAAAAAAGCTGAACCAATTATTGATTGTTATAGTAAAAAAATAAAATTACTCGGACCATCTGGAAGTGGTCAATTAACTAAGATGGTTAATCAGATTTGTATTGCAGGCCTTGTTCAAGGTTTGTCAGAGGCAATTAACTTTGGAATGAATGCGGGTTTAAATATGCATGATGTAATTGAAGTAATTTCAAAAGGCGCGGCTCAATCATGGCAAATGGAAAATAGACATAAAACAATGATTGAAGATAAGTTTG
>CACAWM010000030.1 GCA_902536205.1 uncultured Pelagibacteraceae bacterium
TAAGATACGCAGAAATTAAGCCTTCATTAATTAGCGGAAGTGAAAATTATAATGAAAATTTTTTTAAACAATTAGATGTTATTGAAAATAATGTTTTAGATGGACAATCTTTTGAAGAAACAGCAAAAGCAAATAATTTAAAGATTGTAGAATTTAATAAAATTAATGCAAAAAAGGAAAACGAAGACAAAAAAAAAATAGAAAATTTATCAGATAATCTCTTTAAAAAAATATATGGTATAAAGATACCTCAATCTCCTGAAATAATAAACGTAAATAGTAAATATTATTTAGCTGAGATTAAAGAGGAAGTAAAAAAAAATAGACCAATGAACGATCCTGAAGTTTTAGAAGCACTTAATGCTCAAATTAGTTTTAAAGAAAAAATTGAAAACAATACATCGCTAGCTAAAGATATAAGTTTAGGTGCTTTTGATGGAGATAATTTTAAAAAATTTGCTGATGATAATGACTTGATTGTTAAAGAATATAAAGTCTCTAGTTTAAAGCAAAACGATATATTTAATAAAGGTTTGATAAAGCAAATTTTCTTAACTAAAGATGGTGATATCAATCTTTTGACTAACAGCACGCTGACCAAAAGTTTTTTAATATCAACGATAAATACTAAATATAAAAAACTTGAAAAAAACAGTAATGAATTTGAGCAATACGAAGCAAAGGCACGCCTGAATTTAATTAACAAAATATATCAATCTTATGACGAAAATGCTAATCAGAAGTACAAAGTTGAGGTTAATCAAAGAACTATAGATCGTGTCAAAAATTCATTTCAATGAAGATAAACTTAAGTTTTAAAGAATTTAAAAATAATCATTCTAAAAAAGAACATCAGATTTTATTTAGATCAAGACCTTGTAATCAATATCACAAGGTTGAAAATTTATTTAGATTTCTCTTAGCTGAGAAAAATAGTTTTATTTTTGAGTCAGTTGAAAAAGGAAAAATTAAAGGTCGTTACACGATAATTGGTCTTAATCCTGACAAAATATGGAATATCAATAAGAATATTATTACGATTAATAGTTCAGATAAAAAAACTAAAATTAAATCTGATCCATTAAAATATTTAAATAAACTAATAAAGGAATTTAAGATTAAAATTCCAAATCAATTACCTTCAATGTCTTCGATGCTTGTAGGTTACTTTTCTTATGATGTTATCCGTTATATAGAAAACATACCTGATAACTGCAAAGATGATCTTAAAGTACCTGATGTTAGGATATCAAGACCTAAAAATTTAGTTATTTATGACAATGTTAAAAAAAAAATTTTTTATGTGGAGAATATTTATGCAGATACAAAAATTAAAAATTATGAAGAAGAATATCACGCAGTAAATAAAAGATTTGATTTGTATGAAGATTTTGAGAAAATAAAACTTCCAGAGCAATTCAATTTTAAACCAAACAAGAATTTAGTAAAATCAAATACTTCAAAAGAAAAATTTAAATCACTTGTTAAAAAAGCAAAAAAATACATCGAAAAAGGAGATATTTTTCAAGTTGTATTAAGTCAAAGATTTGAAAGAAAAATAAATAAAACACCTATAGAAATTTACAATCATTTAAGAAAATCTAATCCTTCACCTTTTATGTTTTTTTTTAATTATAAAGATTTTAACATTTTAGGCAGTAGTCCAGAAATATTGGTAAGACTTAGAGGTGGTGAAGTAACAATTAGGCCAATCGCTGGTACAAGACCTAGAGGAAAAAATATCAAAGAGGATAAAAAATATGAATTAGATCTTTTAAAAGATAAAAAAGAATTAGCAGAACATTTAATGCTATTAGATCTTGGAAGAAATGATATTGGAAAAGTTTCTAAAGTAAATACTGTTAAAGTAACTGAGAAATTTAAAGTCGAAAGATACTCTCATGTCATGCATATAGTTTCAAATGTAATAGGTAAATTTAATAATAAATTCTCATTATTTGAAACTTTGCTATCGGGCTTTCCAGCCGGCACGGTAAGTGGTGCTCCTAAAATAAGAGCAATGGAAATCATTGATGAATTAGAGAAAAATAAAAGAAAATTATACGCAGGAGGTATAGGCTATTTCACTCCTAACGGTGAATTTGATACGTGCATAGCATTAAGAACGGCTTTAATTAAAAATAAGAAATTTTACGTACAGGCTGGTGCAGGTGTAGTTGCGGATAGTAAGCCTGAAAAAGAGTACGCGGAAACAGTAAATAAAGCCAAAGCTTTAATGAGAGCGGTAGATTAGATGAAAATTTTATTAATAGATAATTACGATAGTTTTACTTACAACTTATATCACTATATCTCTAATTTTAAAAAGAATGTTGAGGTAATTAGAAATGATAAGATTGATGGTAAAACAATTTTAAGAAAAAAATATAATAAAATTGTTATCTCACCTGGACCAGGTAATCCAAATCAAGCCGGCAACTGTTTAAAAATAGTAAAAGAAGTTCATAAAAAAATACCCATTCTGGGAGTATGTCTGGGTCATCAAATAATTGGTCAGGTTTTTGGTGGAAAAATAATAAGAGCTAAGAATTTAATGCACGGAAAAACTAGTAAAATTAAGCATAAAAGAATAGGTCTATTTAAGAATATCCAAAATAATTTTGAAGCCACGAGATATCACAGCCTTGTAGTCGATCGTAAAAAGTTCCCAAAAGACTTAATAATTACTGCAGAAACTAAAAATAAGACAATAATGGGGTTGATGCATAAAAATTTTAATATTCATGGGTTTCAGTTTCATCCTGAGAGTATAAGTACTAAAATGGGTATGAAATTAATTAAAAATTTTATAACTAATTAATATGCCTGAAATAACAACTAAATTAAAACAAGGTCAAAACCTTTCATTTGATGAAAGCAAATCTCTATTTTCAGATTTAATGGAAGGTAAACACGAAGAGAGTCAAATTATTGAAATTCTAGAGGCATTATTAAAAAAAGGTGAAACAAAAGATGAATTAGCCGGTGGAATTTTTGTTTTGAGAGATAAAGCAACAAAAGTTTCTTGTGATCCTGGCACTATTGATACCTGTGGAACCGGCGGAGATGGTCAAAATTCTCTTAATATTTCAACTGCAGCTGCAATTGTTTTAGCTAGTATGGGAGTTAAAGTGGCAAAACACGGTAATAAAGCTGTTTCATCTAACTGTGGTTCAGCAGATGTTTTAGGGGCTTTAAAAATAAATATAAATTTAAAACCAAGTGAAGCAGAAAAAAGTATTAAAAATTTAAATTTCGCTTTTATGTTTGCTCCAAATTATCACTCTGCAATGAAACACGTTGGGCCTGCTAGAAAAAAGATGGGTAAGAAAACTATTTTTAATTTAATTGGTCCTTTAAGTAGTCCCGCCCAAGTTAAAAGACAGGTGATAGGTGTTTTCGATAAAAAATGGATGAAGCCTTTTGCTGAAGCTTTAAAAGAAAATAATGTTGTACACGCATACATTGTTCATAGTGATGACGGAATGGATGAAATTTCACCTTTTGCAAAAACAAATGTTGTGGAATTAAAAGATGGTAAAATAAATGAATTTACAATTCAACCAAAAGATCTTGGCATAAGTGAAGGTGATAGAGATAATTTAAAAGGTAAAAATGCACAATATAATGCTGAAAAAATAATAGATATCTATAAAGGCACTTCTAATGAATTCTCACAATCTGTTGCTTTAAATGCTGCAGCTGGATTAATCGTTTCAGGAAAAGAAAACGATTTTAAAAATGCTTTTGATAAAGTCACTAAACATCTAAATTCTGGTAAAGTTTTTGAGCATTTAACAAAATTACAATCAAATTAATGGCTAATGTTTTAGATAAAATTATCGAGGATAAAAAAGAGTCTTTAAAGCAAATTAAAAAGATAAATTCTTTAGACTCTATTGAAAGTACAATCAAATCTTTAGATAACTTCTTTAATTTTAAAGAAGTTATAACTAATAATAAAAAGGCATCGCTTATAACAGAGATAAAAAAAGCAAGCCCTTCTGCTGGAGAATTAGTGAAAGATTTTAATCATTTAAACATTGCGAAAATGTACATAGACAACGGAGCTACTTGCCTTTCAGTTTTAACTGAGGAAAAACACTTTCTTGGTAAACTTGATTATATAAGGGATATTAAAAGTAAGTTTAAAATCCCTGTTTTAGCAAAAGATTTTTTTATTGATCCTTATCAAATCGCTTTATCTAAAAGTTATGGTAGTGATTGTATTTTGATCATAGTTGCGGCTTTAGATGCTAAATTGGCAGATGAAATATATGCTGAAGCTTCAAGACATAAACTTTCAGTAATAGTTGAAGTGCATGATAATAAAGAAGCTGAAAATGCTTTAAAATACGAAAATGCTTTAATTGGGATTAATAATAGAAATTTAAAAACATTAGACATCTCTATTAATAATACGATTTCTATTTTTGAAACTTTAAAAGAACATAAAGGTCCTGTCATTTCAGAAAGTGGAATTAAGAATGAAGCCGATGCCAAATATATTTATGAAAAGACAGGAATTAAAAATTTTCTAATTGGTGAATCACTTTTAAAATCCGACAATCCTGCAGAGTTATTAAAAAAATTTACTCAAATAATTCAATAAAATAAGGGCTTATTTGAAGTTGTAATTTAAATAGAACTTTTATAGAACATAGATGTACGAGGTTTGTTCTATGCTAACAAAAAAACAAAAAAACTTACTAATATTCATAAATAAGAAGATAAGATCTTCTGGAATTTCTCCATCATATGAAGAGATGAAAAATTCACTCAACCTTAAGTCGAAATCAGGAATTCATAGATTAATATCAGCTTTAGAAGAGCGTGGATTTGTTAAAAGATTAGCTCATAAAGCAAGAGCATTAGAAGTAGTAAAATTACCTGAGAACGCTAGTGCAAACGATATTTTTAATACTTTTACACCAAGTGTAATAAAAGGTGGTCTTGATAAAGAAGGAACAAAATCAACTGATGTTTCTGTTTTAGGAAGTATTGCAGCAGGAACACCTATCGAAGCTATTCAACAAGAAGTTGATAGAGTAGCTTTGCCTGAAGATTTGCAGAATAATGGTGAGCATTATGGATTAAAAGTAAAAGGTGACTCAATGATTGAAGCTGGTATCAATGATGGTGATACAGTAATCGTAAAGAAAACTTCAAACGTAGACAGTGGTCAGATCGCAGTTGTGTTAATTGATGATCAAGAAGCAACTTTAAAAAGAGTTAGAAAAAAAGGAAACACAATTGCTCTAGAAGCTGCAAATAGAAACTACGGTACAAAAATCTACGCAGCTAATAGAATAAAAATTCAAGGTAAACTTGTTTCTTTATATAGAAACTTTCACTAAAATAGTCTAATTAATAGAAATGTCTTTTAATTGTAGGTTTG
>CACAWM010000031.1 GCA_902536205.1 uncultured Pelagibacteraceae bacterium
GCTCTTCAAACAAATGTCCTTCTACTCCCAAAACTACATTGCTATACATTTGTATAAATCTTCTATAGCTATCTTTTGCAAATCTTCCGTTAGATGTTTTGTTTTTTAATGACTCAACTGTTTCATCATTAAGACCAAGATTTAAAATTGTGTCCATCATACCAGGCATTGAAATTCTAGCCCCTGATCTAACTGATACTAGTAATGGATTTTTAAGATCACCGAATTTCTTTTTAGTTTTCTTTTCTATATTTTTTAACTCTGACTCAATATTTTGAATTACTTTTTTTGGTAATTTTTTTTTATTTTTATAAAATAGATCACAAACATCTGTCGTAATAGTAAATCCTGGAGGAACGGGTAATCCTAATCTACCCATCTCACCAAGGTTTGCGCCCTTTCCTCCCAAAATATTTTTTTTATTCTTCAGCTTTTTGGCAGATTTATCATCAAAGCTATATACTACTTTTCCCATTACAGACCCTCTAATTTTGAAAAATCAATAAAGTTATCAAAAGTATTGCAAAACATTTTTAATAACTCTAATCGATTATTTTTAATATCCTGATTTTCATCATTTACTACGACATTGTCAAAAAAATTATCAGTAGATTCTTTTGTATCAGAAAGCTTTATCAACAAGCTTTCGTAATCCTTATTGTCATCTTTGACCGTGAAAGCTTTACGAATCTCATTTATTTTTTCATGAAGTATTTTTTCTTCATCTTTTCTAAATAATACGGCATCGGGTCTACCGGTGATTCTTTTTCCAGCTTTATCTAAAATATTTGAAGCTCTTTTATATGAGTTGATTGCATTTAGTCCTATACCTTTATTTTTGTATTTATTCATTAAAAGTGTTTTTGCATAAAGTGCTAAGAAGTTATCTCCAGCATGAGAACTGATTGATGCCTCAATAACATCGGTTTTAATATTTTTTAATTTTAATACGTTTCGCATTCTTTCCTTTATAAATTCTAGAACTTGTTGTTCGGTTTTTTCATTTTTAATTTCAACGCCTTGTTCTTGGTAAAGTCTTATAGCGTAACTAATTAAATCTTTGAGTTTAAATGATAATTTATTTTCAATAATTATTCTAAGTAATCCAATTGCAGCTCGTCTTAAAGCAAACGGATCTTTTGAACTTGTAGGTTTTTCATCGATAATAAAAAAACCAACTAAGGTATCTATCTTATCTACAATTGAAATTGAGTAGCTAAAAGGTTTTTTAGGCAATACTGATGTTAGACCTATTGGTAAATAATGATCACTTACTGAATTTGCCACATCTTCTTCAAAACCTTGTGCTAACGCAAAATATTTTCCCATTACGCCCTGAAGCTCTGGATATTCTCCAACTAGATCTGAACATAAATCAGATTTAGAAATTGAAGCTGCAACTTGAACTTTTTCTTTATTAATATTTAGATCATCTGACAAAAGACCGGCCAATTGTCTTAACCTCTGTGTTTTGTCATAAATTGTTCCTAGCTTTTCATAGAAAGTAACTGATTTGAGGTTTGCTATTTGTTTTATCAAATTTTTAGATCTATCTCTATCCCAGAAAAATTTGGCATCTGCTAGTCTTGCTTCAACAACTCTTTTATTTCCTTTGGTAATTAATTTTTTTTCATCTTTTTTATTTGCTACAACAAAAAAATTATTAGTTAATCTATCTCTGCTATCAAAAATTGGAAAATATCTTTGATGTTTCTCTAAAGTAGATATTATAATTTCTTTAGGTATTTCTAAATAATCTTTGTTAAAATTAATATGAAGTAAATTTGGATCTTCTACAATATTAACGACCTCTTCTAAAAGTTTTATATTTAAATTTTCTTTGTATTGTTTAGATTGAGAAAATAATCTAATCTTTTTAAGAATGATCTCTTCTCTTTCCTTATGATCGACTATTATTCTATTACTTTTTAAAAAATTAATATAATCTTCAAAATCTTTTATTTTTTTAGTTTTTATAATTAAATCTTGTTCTATAATCACTTCATCTGTTGTATCAAGATGCTCATAATTAAATGCTAACTTTTTATTGTTATATCTTGCAAAAATTGTCCTGAGAGGTCTTCCCCACATCAAATTATGATCTGACCACTTCATTGATTTTTTCCAGTTGATTGATCCAATTGCTTTTGGAATAATTTTGATTAATAAGTCCTCTACTAAGATTGATTTAGATTGTGTTTTAATAAAATAAAATTTTCCTTTATCAGTTTCTTTTTCAATAAGGTCGTTCTCAGAAACATTTTTGGCTCGTAAAAAACCTTGGATAACTTGATGAGGAGATCCTGCCTTGGGTCCTTTAATTTCATTGGCTTCTGTTTTAATTTTTTCAGCAAGATCTTTTATCAATAGCGTTAATCTGGTTGGAGAAGAATAAACTGAAAATTCTTTATATTTTATATTTTCTTCTTCAAAAGTATTTTCAATAAATTGTTTTATTTGAGATCTGGCTGATATTTGTAATTGAGGTGGAATTTCCTCACTATATAATTCCAATAATAGTTCTGCCATAATTTAATTTTGTGAACTTAACCATAAGACGCCACAACCTTTTGCAAGCTCCCTAATTCTAGTTATATAACCAGTTCTTTCTGCAACACCAATGACACCACGAGCATCTAGTAAATTAAAAATATGACTTGCTTTTAGACATTGATCATAAGCTGGTAATGATAGTTTCTTTTCAAGTAAAGATTTACATTCATTTTCGGTATTCTCAAAATGTTTAAGCAGGGTGTCAGTATTTGCAAACTCAAAATTATAAGCAGAAAATTCTTTTTCAGCTTGAAAAAAAACTTCTTTATATTTGACTCCCTCATTATTCCAATCAAGATCAAAAACATTATTTTTTCCTTGAACGAACATACATAGTCTTTCAAGACCATACGTAATCTCTACTGGTACAGGTTTACATTCTATACCTGTCATTTGCTGAAAATAAGTAAATTGCGTAATTTCCATTCCATCACACCAAACTTCCCAACCTAAACCTGCTGCTCCTAATGTTGGACTTTCCCAATCATCTTCAATAAAACGAATATCATGATTTTTTACATCTATTCCAATGGCTGCTAAACTTTTGAGATAAAGTTGTTTAATATTTTTCGGAGATGGTTTTATAATCACTTGATATTGATAATAATGTTGTAACCGATTTGGATTTTCTCCATATCTTCCATCCGTTGGTCTTCTTGATGGTTGAACATAAGCTGCTTTCCAGGGCTTTGGTCCAAGAGATCTTAAAGTAGTTGCGGGATGAAAAGTTCCAGCGCCAACTTCCAAATCATAAGGTTGTAAAATTAAACATCCGCTTTTACCCCAGAATTTTTGTAAATTCATGATAATATCTTGAAAAGACAAAAAATTTAATTTTTTAGGTATTTTTTTTTTTACTTTTTTTTTAACTGGCATTTATAAACCAAATTTTTGCCACATCGATTTTTCTTCTATAATATTAGTTAGTCTTTCAACGGGATCTTGAATTGAAGAAGATAGTTTTCTTGCAATAAATCCTTTTGGTTTTTCAAAATTTTTAATAATTACTTTATCACCAAATTTTTCTTTTAAAATTTGGTCAGCGTTTCCAATTCCATCAATTAATCCAAGATTTAATGATGTTTTACCCGTCCAAAATTCACCCGTAAAAATATTATTTTTTTCAGGGTCTTTAAGTTTAGAGCCTCTGCTTGTTTCAACTACTTTAATGAAATCAGCATGTAATTCTAATTGAATGTTTTTAAGTCTTTTAACATCATCCTCTTTCTCATCTACAAATGGGTCTAGAGTGCTTTTATTTTTTCCTGCAGTATAAACTCTTCTCTCGACTCCAATTTTTTTTATCAAATCTTTAAATCCAAATGATGCTGAAATAACACCTATTGATCCAATAATAGAACTAGAGTTTGCATAAATTTCGTCACCAGCACAAGAAATTAAATAACCACCTGAAGCAGCAACATCCTCTGCAAATATAATGACTTTGACTTTATTTTTTTCAGCTAATTGTCTGATATAACTATAAATTAAATGCGATTGTACTGGGGATCCGCCAGGAGAATTAATAGATATAGCAACATCAGTAATCTTTTTTAATGAAAATGCTTTTTTAAGTATTTCTCTTTGACCAGCTAGATCTATTCCTTTGTTGAATCGTCCAGCTGAACCAATAATACCGGTGAGCCTTACATGTGGAACAATTTTTTTTTTTTTAAATATTGAAAACATAATTTAGAAGATTGTTATTATTCTTATAACAGTAATAAATTAAATTTTAATATTAAATTACGCTACTTATAGTTGAATTATAGGTGCGTCACCACGTTACCATTTAGAATTTTATTATTAGCAAAATCGATTGTAAGTAAAGTCTATGGGATCAGTAATACCATTAAAAAAGTCTGCTAATTCTGCGTATCTCGAGCTTAAAAATATGCTTGAGGTTAAATTGCAAAAAGTTGAAAGCTTAATAGAACAAAAGCTTAAAAGTGATGTTGACTTGATTGAGAAAATGAGCGAACACCATTTGAAATCGGGTGGTAAAAGATTAAGAGCATTATTAACTTTAGAATCTGCAAAGCTCACAGGTTATAAAGAAGATAATAGAGATTTAAATTTAGCGGCATGTGTAGAGCTAATTCATTCAGCAACGCTATTGCACGATGATGTGATTGATGAAAGTTCATTAAGAAGAGGTGTAAAAACTACAAATTCTATTTGGGGAAATCAATCGTCAATTTTAGTTGGTGACTATCTTTTAAGCAGATGTTTTGAAATTATGGTTCAAGATGGTGATCTTGAAGTGTTGCAACTTTTGTCTTCAACATCTGCAAAAATTGCACAGGGCGAAGTGCTTCAACTACAACATAAAGGTGAAGCAGATCTTTTAGAAGAAACTTACATAGATATAATTAATTTAAAAACTGCAGCACTTTTTTCTGCAGCAACAAAGACAGGTGCGTGTA
>CACAWM010000032.1 GCA_902536205.1 uncultured Pelagibacteraceae bacterium
AAGTCAAGGACATGCGCATGCACTTAACTTAAAAGATAGTGGTGTAAAAGAAGTGGTTGTAGCATTGAGGGAAGGTTCCTCAAGTGTGAAAAAAGCTGAGAGTGAAGGTTTAAAAGTAATGTCATTGTCAGATGCCGCAGCTTGGGCAGATGTAGTTATGATGCTGACTCCTGATGAACTTCAATCAGAAATTTATAAAAATCATATTGAACAAAGAATGAAAGAAGGAACAAGTTTGGCTTTTGCTCATGGTTTAAATATCCATTTTGATTTAATTAATGCTAGAAAAGATTTAGATGTTTTTATGGTTGCTCCTAAAGGTCCAGGCCATACAGTTAGAAGTGAATATCAAAAGGGTGGAGGCGTCCCATGTTTGATGGCTGTACACAAAGACAGCTCAGGTAAAGCAAGAGACTTAGCTTTATCTTATGCTTCAGCTATCGGAGGAGGAAAGTCAGGAATTATTGAAACTACTTTTAAAGATGAGTGCGAAACAGATCTGTTCGGAGAACAAACAGTTCTTTGTGGAGGTTTAGTAGAATTAATTAAAAATGGTTTCGAAACTTTAACAGAAGCTGGTTACCCACCTGAAATGGCATACTTTGAAACTCTACATGAAGTTAAATTGATTGTTGATTTAATTTATGAAGGTGGAATTGCTAATATGAATTACTCTATTTCAAATACCGCAGAGTATGGAGAATATGTTTCAGGTAAGAGAATAGTAGATAGTAAGACTAAAGAAAAAATGAAAGAAGTTCTGAAAGATATACAATCTGGAAAGTTTACAAAGCAATGGATGAATGAACATAAATCAGGTCAAAAAAACTTTCTTAAAATGAGGGAAGATTTAGCTAAACACCCTATTGAAAAAGTAGGTAAAGAGCTTCGTGCAATGATGCCTTGGATTGGTAAAAATAAACTGGTCGATAAAGACAAGAATTAGCCCAATCTGACTCTTTAAAGCACTTATTGTAAACATAATAATTTGCAAATTCTATCTTTGATTGTATTATGAGAAACTTTTGAATTTATAAAAGTTTTAAGTATGAGTGATAAAAATAGAATTATAATTTTTGATACTACAATGCGAGATGGTGAACAATCACCAGGCGCGTCAATGAGCTTAGAGGAAAAATTACAAATCTCTAGAGTATTTGATGAACTTGGCGTTGATATCATTGAAGCAGGTTTTCCAATTGCTTCACCAGGTGATTATGAAGCTGTTACAGAAATAAGTAAAACTTTAAAAAAATCTATACCTGCAGGGCTAGCTCGTGCAACAAAAAAAGATATTGATGCTTGTCATGAAGCTTTGAGGCACGCAAAAAATTTTAGAATACATACTTTTATTTCTACTAGTCCATTACATATGAAGCATAAGTTAAATAAATCTCCTGAAGAGGTTTTAGGGTCGATTAAAGAAAGTGTTACTTATGCAAGAAAATTTACTGATGATGTTGAATGGTCATGTGAAGATGGAACACGAACAGATATGGATTATATGTGCAAAACTGTAGAACTTGCCATCAAATGTGGAGCTAAAACTATTAATATTCCTGACACTGTTGGCTATACGGTTCCGTCAGAATTTAAAAAGATTATTGAAACATTGATAAATAAAGTTCCTAATATTGATAAAGCTATTCTCTCTACTCACTGCCATAATGATTTAGGTTTAGCAGTCGCAAATTCATTGGCAGGTGTCATGGCTGGCGCAAGACAAATTGAATGTACTATTAATGGAATTGGTGAGAGAGCCGGCAACGCTGCTCTTGAAGAAGTTGTAATGGCAATGAGAACTAGACATGATTTAATGCCTTTCACAACTAATATTAATACAAAACTTTTAAGTAAAGCATCTAAAGTAGTTTCAAATGCTACAGGTTTTCCTGTTCAATTTAACAAAGCAATAGTTGGAAAGAATGCTTTTGCTCATGAGTCAGGAATTCACCAAGATGGAATGTTAAAAAATAGAAACACTTATGAAATTATGACTCCAGAGAGTGTAGGAGTTAAAAAAACTTCTTTGGTAATGGGAAAACACTCTGGCCGACATGCTTTTAGAGATAAATTATCTGATATGGGTTATGTAGACATAACTGATGATATTATTGACACAGCATTCGGAAAATTTAAAATCTTAGCAGATAAAAAGAAACACGTTTATGATGAAGATATTGCAGCAATAATTGATGATAGTTTGGTTACAGAGGATAACGTAATTAAATTAAAATCTTTAAAAGTATTTGCTGGGACTGGCGAACCTCAAAAAGCAGAAATGACATTAGAAGTTTACGGAGAAATCAAAAGTGCTTCTGAAACAGGAGATGGTCCAGTTGATGCGATTTTTAAATGTATAAAAAATCTTTATCCTCATGATGTAAATTTGCTTTTGTATAATGTTCATGCAGTTACGGAAGGGACCGATGCTCAAGCAACAGTGAGTGTAAGAATTGAGGAACAAGGTAAAACAACTGTAGGTCAAGCAGCAGATACTGATACGTTGGTCGCATCTGCAAATGCTTACTTGAATGCGCTTAACAAATTAATTATTAAAAGAACAAAAACTGCACCAGATCAAACGATCAGTGCTCAAAACTAAAAGGGGAAAATATGTTTAAAGGTTTAACAGGATTATCATCATTATGGTCACAAGATATGGCTATCGACTTAGGAACAGCCAACACTCTAGTAGTATTAAAAGAGCAAGGTGTGGTGTTAAATGAACCATCAGTTGTTGCTGTAATCGAGGATGGTGGAAGAAAATCTGTTTTAGCTGTGGGTGACGAAGCAAAAACAATGTTAGGAAGAACTCCTGGTAATATTTCAGCGATTAGACCTTTAAAGGATGGTGTAATAGCAGACTTCGTAGTTACAGAAGAAATGATAAAACACTTTATTAAAAAAGTTCATAAAAAGAATGCATTTGCAAATCCTAGAATTTTAATTTGTGTTCCAACTGGATCTACTCCAGTGGAAAGAAAAGCTATTCAAGACTCTGCTTTAGCAGCTGGTGCTAGAAAGGTTCAACTTATTGAGGAACCAATTGCTGCAGCTATAGGAGCCGGTTTACCCATATCAGAGGCAACGGGCTCTATGGTAGTAGATATAGGCGGTGGAACTACAGAGATAGCCGTTATGTCTTTAGGTGGTGTAGTTTACTCAAAATCTTTAAGAGTAGCTGGAGATGCTTTAGATGGATCAATTATTGCATACATGAGAAAGAAAATGAACTTAATGATTGGAGACTCTACAGCAGAGAAAATTAAAAAAGAAATAGGTACAGCAATACCATCTTCAAATAATACATTTTTAATGAAAGGTAGAGATATTAGATCTGGAACTCCAAAAGAAATTGAACTTACAGAAAAAGATGCTTGCGAAGCGATAATGCCGATTTTGAATCAAATACTAGGTGGCATCAAAGAAGCTTTAGAGAATACGCCACCAGAATTATCAGCCGATTTAATTGATATGGGGTTAGTATTAACCGGAGGTGGTGCTTTATTAAAAAATATTGATAAGTTAATTTCTCAAGATACCGGCTTACCAGTAACTATAGCTGATGATCCTTTATCATGTGTAGCTATTGGAACTGGAAGAGCTTTAGAAAATGAGGAGCTATTTTCTACAATGTTATCTGAATATTAATTTGTCTTTATCAGAAAAATGTCAGTTAGTAGAGATGATTTTAGTATAGCTTTTCGTTCAGCTCTCCTTCAGAGAGGAGCAACTCAAAAATTTTCAATTTTTTCTCTTATTATCGTAGCATTAGTAATTTTCTTTTTAGACGTTTATGGATTTACTGTAGTTAAAAAAGCAAGAAGTTTTATTAATGATGTCGTCTATAGAGTAACATACTTAGCTTCAGCACCTACTAGACTTTTCCCAGGTGTAAACCAAGGAATTGCAAGTCATTTTAATTTAAAAAAAGAAAATGAAGAATTAAGGCAAGTCATAGAACGATATAAATCTCTTGAACTAAATCTAGAATATATATCAAATGAGAATAAAAATTTAAAAAAAGTTTTAGATACTGAAGATGTAGAAAGCGTTTCGAATGTAGTCCTAGCTAAAGTTTTAGTTGATCGGAATAGTCCATTTTTAAAATCAATTATTATTAATAAAGGAAGTAAAGAGGGAATTATAAAAGGAATGCCTGTTACTCAAAACAAATATTTGGTTGGACGTATAGTTGAGACAAATTATTTATCATCAAGAGTGTTATT
>CACAWM010000033.1 GCA_902536205.1 uncultured Pelagibacteraceae bacterium
AACAGTTGATGTTAAAACAATCTATGAAGCTCCAATTAGTTTTAATAAGGAAAAATTGGATGAGAGAGTGTTAAAATATTTTCAAATTAAATCTAAAAGAAAGGTCAATTTAGCGCCATGGAAAAAAATTACTCATTCAGTTTTAAATAATAAAAGAAAAGTAAATATTGCTATTATTGGTAAATATGTTGAATTAAAAGATGCATATAAGTCACTGGATGAAGCCCTAACTCATGGCGGAATAGCTAATAATTTAAAAGTAAATTTAGTTAGAATTGAGTCTGATTATTTAAAACCCAAAGATATAAAAGATAAATTAAAAGGAGCTTCAGGGATTTTAATTCCCGGTGGATTTGGAAAAAGAGGAACGGAAGGAAAGATAGCAGCAATTACTTATGCGAGAAATCATAACATTCCTTTTCTGGGTATTTGTTTTGGAATGCAGATGGCAGTAATAGAATTTGCTAGAAATAAATTAAATATCAAAAAAGCAACATCTAGTGAATTTGGTCCGTCAAAAGCATCTGTTGTTGGTCTAATGAGTGAATGGGTCAAAAATGGAAAAAAATTTAAGGGAACTGACAAAGATTTAGGAGGTACAATGAGATTGGGCAGCTATGAAGCCAAACTTAAAAAAGGATCATTAATAAGCAAAATTTATAATTCTATTAAAATCGATGAAAGGCACAGGCACAGATATGAAGTTAATATAAATTTTAAAGATGAATTTGAAAAAAAAGGTATGATATTCTCAGGTTTATCTCCTGATTTAAAACTCCCAGAAATAATAGAATTGGAAAATCACCCTTGGTTTATAGGAGTTCAGTTTCACCCAGAATTTAAATCTAGACCTTTAGCTCCACATCCTTTATTCTCATCATTTATAAAAGCCGCAAAAACTAAATCGAAAAATAATGGCAAATCATAAAGTAAAATGTTCTAATTTTGAAATAGCAAATAACAAGCCATTTACTCTTATTGCCGGTCCTTGTCAGTTAGAAAATGAAGAACATGCTTTAAAGATTTCTTCAGAACTAAAAAAAATCACAAGTTCTCTTGGAATTAATTTAATTTATAAAACATCATTTGATAAAGCTAACAGAACAAGTCTTAAAGGTAAAAGAGGTTTGGGTTTAGAAAAATCTTTACCAATATTTGACAAAATCAGAAAAGAAGTCGGACTACCTATACTAACTGATGTACACACTGCAGAACAATGTTCGGTAGTTGCTAAGCACGTTGATGTTTTACAAATCCCAGCGTTTCTTTGCCGTCAAACAGATTTACTAATTGCCGCTGCCAAAACTGGAAAAATAATTAATGTTAAAAAAGGACAGTTTTTAGCACCTTGGGATATGGCAAATGTGATTAAAAAAATTGAAGAGTCTGGAAATAAAAATATTTTAATTACGGAAAGAGGAGCAAGTTTTGGCTATAACACTCTAGTCTCTGACATGAGAGCTTTGCCAATAATGTCAAAATTTGGTTTTCCAATTGTTTTTGATGCTACACACTCAGTTCAGCAGCCAGGCGGTATGGGTGAAAAAAGTGGGGGACAAAGAGAGTTTGTTCCTTATTTAGCTCGAGCTGCAATAGCTGTAGGGGTTGGAGCAATTTTTATGGAAACGCATGAAGATCCTGACAACGCGCCATCAGATGGTCCAAATATGGTGCCATTAAATGAAGTAAAAGCATTGTTAAAAAAATTAACTGAAATAGATAAATTAGTTAAATAAAAGAATGGCAAAAATCAAAAGTGTTAAAGGGCGACAAGTTTTTGATAGCAGAGGAAATCCTACTGTTGAAGCTGAAATCTTTTTAGATGATGGTTCGTCAGCTACTGCTATATCCCCATCTGGCGCATCTACTGGCGCATTTGAAGCTCATGAATTAAGAGACAAAGAACAAAATAAATTTTTAGGCAAAAGTGTTAATATTGCAGTTCAAAATATTAACAGTAAAATTTCAAATAAACTAAAAAAACTAAATTTCAATGAGCAAGATAAAATCGATAAAATTTTAATTGAGTTAGATGGCAGTGAAAATAAGACTAACTTAGGCGCAAACGCAACATTGGCAGTTTCTTTAGCTTATGCAAAGTGTACAGCGATCGCAAATAAACAATCACTTTATCAAAGTTTAGGCACATCTTACTCTCTACCAATTCCATTGATGAATATTATTAATGGGGGTGCACATGCTGATAATGATTTAAATATTCAAGAATTTATGATTAGGCCTGATTCTGCAGAAAATTTTACAGATGCCGTAGAAAAATGTTTTCTTGTAATACAAAACTTAAAAAAACTGTTACAGTCTAAAAAAATGTTAACTAATGTAGGAGATGAAGGCGGTTTTGCTCCATCAATTAATTCTAATGAAGAAGCTTTAGATTTAATAGTTCAAGCAATTGAAAAATCAAAATTAAAACCGGGTAATGACGTTGTGATTTGTTTGGATGTAGCTGCAAACGAACTAATGAATGAAAAAGGAGAATATTCAGTTCAATCATCTAACTTTCTGCCTGTAGATGATGTTGTAAGCTATTACAAAAAATTGACATCCAACTACCCGATCAAATCCATTGAAGATCCATTTGCAGAGGAAGATTGGCAATCATGGAAAAAGATTACTTCTGCAATAGGAGACAATGTTCAAATTGTTGGAGATGATTTATTTGTAACGAATTCTAAAAGATTAGAAAAAGGTATAAAAGAAAAATCTGCTAATAGTATTTTAGTAAAACCCAATCAAATTGGAACTTTGACTGAAACATTAGAAGTTATTTCAAGGGCAAAAAAAGCAAATTTCAGCACTATCATTTCACACCGATCTGGTGACACAGAAGACACGTTTATAGCTGATTTGGCAGTGGCCACTATGTCCTCTCAAATTAAAACAGGTTCATTAGCAAGATCTGAAAGAGTAGCTAAATACAATAGATTATTACGCGTCGAAGAAGAACTTGGCAATCAAGCCAAAATGGCTAGAATCTAGTAATGAGCTTAATTGAAAGTTTAAAAAAGAAGAAATTTCTTTTATTTAATATTTTTTTTACTCTTTATATAGGTATAAATCTAATAGGGGGTGAAAGAGGATTGATCTCTTATTTTGATAAAAAAAACACTTATGAAAAATTGATTGAAGAGGAAAAAGTTTTGACTGCAAAATTAAAAGATTTGGATCATAAAATTTCATTGATAAACAAAAATGATCCAGATTATTTAGACATGTTATATAGGCAAAAATTTAATTATGTGACTGAGGACGAAATTATAATAAAATTAAAATGAGCGAAAAACCAAGACATCCAGAAAAAGTAAATAAACCAATTAATCCCATTAAGAAAAAACCTGATTGGATAAGATCTAAAATCGTAGACTCCCAAGTATTTTTTCAAACCAAAAAAGTTGTAAACCAGAACAATCTTGTAACAGTTTGCCAGGAAGCAAATTGTCCAAATATTACCGAATGTTGGAGTAAAAAACATGCAACATTTATGATTATGGGGGACACATGTACTAGAGCTTGCGCATTTTGTGATGTCAAAACTGGTAAACCAACAGACCTTGATATTTTTGAACCAACAAAAATATCTAAAGCAGTAAAAGATCTAAATTTAAAACATGTAGTAATAACATCTGTTGATAGAGATGATCTTGATGACGGTGGTTCAGAACATTTTTATAAAGTTGTTAAAGCTACTAGAGAAAAAAATCCAAAAACTTCAATTGAGGTTCTAACACCAGATTTTTTAAGAAAAGGTGATGCTTATAAAAAAGTTTTAGAAGCAGACTTAGATGTTTTCAATCACAATATAGAAACAGTTCCTAGACTTTATACAAAAGTAAGACCTGGCGCACGTTACTTTGCTTCATTAGAATTACTTAAAAATGCGAAGTCCTTTAATAAAAAAGTTTTTACTAAGTCAGGTATCATGGTTGGCTTAGGTGAAACTAAAGAGGAAGTAATACAAGTAATGGATGATTTAAGATCGGCAGAAGTTGATTTTATTACAATAGGTCAATACCTTCAACCTTCAGCAAAACATCATCCTTTAGATCGATATTATCATCCGGAT
>CACAWM010000034.1 GCA_902536205.1 uncultured Pelagibacteraceae bacterium
CGATAATAACCATCGAAGCATCAAGGAAAAATACTCCTAACATGTAACCAAATAATCCACCTAATACAGAACCAACTGTAGCTATCAGAAATATTTTTAAATAATCCTCTCTTTTTGCAACAACCATAGGTATAATCATTAAATCTGGCGGAACAGGAAAAAAGAAACTTTCTATAAAAGCTACAAAGCCAAGAAAAGGCTTAGAAAATTTATGTCTAGCCAGCTCTACACATCTGTCGTATAATTTTTTTAACATGAATTTAAAATGCACAATTCTTAGATACCTCGCAAGTTTAATTTTATCGACAGTTGTTATCTACGCTATCGTGATAGTTGCGGGAATTTTCGGTGCAGACTATGGATTTTCTCCAGCTGATACTTTTATCATTTGGATCTTAATGGCTTTACTTATTAATCAAAGCGTTACTTGGAATAAATAGTTATCATGAGTAAACTCGTAGACATAAAAATTGCTCGCATAAACAAAAATGATATTTCAGACAGTAGTTTAGATAAAGATAAAGTTTATGAAGTTTTTCAAGCAAATATAAATGAACAACTAAAGACATTCTATAGATTACAACAAGAGTGGGTAAATCGCGCTTATAAGAATTGGAATGATTTCGACACTTATTTAATTTTAATGTACTTAATGAATAAGGTTTATATTAATTATTCAGACCGATTTCACTATATGTCAATGGAAGCTTTTTACAGTCAGGAAAAAGTGGGTATTGAAAAACTAAATTTAATTGAGATATCTAAAAATCTTAACATTCCAAAAGAAACGGTAAGAAGGAAGGTAAACTTTTTGCAAAATAAAGAAGTAATTATTAGATCTGGTAAATCAATTTTTTTAAATTCAAAAGGATTGCAAATTCAAAAACCCATGATCACGATCGAAAATATGTCCGGGTTACTAAGCAAACTTTCAATTTATTTATCTGCAGAAGATTGGTTTGGCAAATCATTAGAAAAAGAGGATATAAAAAAATTTATCTCAGATCACTATACTGTAAGTTGGGAGTACTGGTATAGATTTCAAATACCTTACTTAGTGAGACATAGAACTTTTTTTGGAGATTTAGAGTCTTGGAATGTGTGGGGATCTATAGGTCTAGTTCAAATTAGAGATTTAATAGAGTCTATTGAAAATGATATAACAAGAAAACCTAAAACTCATGAGGATTTCTTTTTAGCTACTCTTAAACATAAGACTAAACGAGGTATTAACGCTTCCTCAATTTCAGATATATCAGAAATACCAAGGGCAACAGTCATAAGAAAACTTAAGTCTTTGGAAAAAAAGAAGCATATAATAAGAAATAAAAAACTGGAGTATTCTCTTGGAAATAATCGAGAACATATGAAAGCGATAGGGGAAAACTACAAAATCAATCAAAGAGCATTTAGTGAATATTGCACATCAATGTTTAATTTGATGAAATTTTCAAAATTTAGTATTTAATATTTCTTAATAAGATAATTATAATTTAAGTCTATAGAGTTTTTAATAAAATGGAAATAGCAAAAACAATAGCTCCAGTGTGTTTAGCCATAATAATGTTCGGATTAGGTCTTGGTCTAACCTTATCAGACTTTAAAAGAGTTATTAATATCCCTAGAGATTTTATGATAGGTTTTTTGGGTCAAGTTATAATACTTCCAATTATCGCTTTTATCTTAATCCATATTATTTCAATGCCACCAGAAATAGCACTAGGCGTAATGGTAATTGCTGCAGCTCCAGGCGGAGTTACATCAAATATATTAACTAAATTTGCAAATGGAGATGTTGCACTTTCTGTAACTTTGACTGCAATTGTGAGCTTACTCTCTGTAATTACAGTCCCTTTAATTGTCTACAATTCAGCAAGCTTTCTTGGTTTTGAAATAACTAAAGAAATATCCATGATTAATATTGCTGCTAAAATGTTTTTTGTAGTAACTGTTCCTGTTATTTCTGGCATGATTGTAAGAAGTTTAATGACGGATTTTATTGTATCTAAAACTCTGTTAGTTCAGAGATTATCAGTAATATTGTTTCTAATTGTCTTTATTTCTATTTGGGTTGAAGAGTGGGATAGAATAATAAGTTTTATAACTAGAGCAGGTTTAGTAGCTTTCATTTTAAATATCACCATGATTTTTATAGGTTACTACATGGCAAAATTTTTAGCTTCAGGGCTAGAACAAAGAAAATGTATTTCACTTGAATGCGGCTTACAAAATGGAACTTTAGCTGTGTTCGTAGCTACACAATTATTTGACGATATAGCATTCATGGTTCCAACAGCCGCATATGCACTAATTATGTTCGTTACCTCAATTATTTTTGTTCTAATAGTCAGAAAAATAAATTAGATTATTTCAAAAAAATGGGCGAATGGTGGAACTGGTAGACGCGCCGGACTCAAAATCCGGTGGTAGCAATACCTTGAGAGTTCGAGTCTCTCTTCGCCCACCAATTTATGGAAATAGATAAACTTAATAGTCTTGTAGAATTGTACTTTAAAAAGTGTGAAGAGGTTGATCCTAAAAGACCTTTTTTAAAATGGCTAAAACCAGGAAAACCAACTTACAATTGGGGTGATATAAAAGAGAGAATATTTAAACTTTCTTCAAAAATAAAATCTTTAATTCAAGAGGGAGATCGTTGTTTAATATTATCTGAGAATAGACCTTATTGGTTGATGGCAGATCTTGCTGTTATGAATGCGGGAGGAATATCTGTTCCGATTTTTACAACATACTCATCAAATGATTACGAATATATTTTAAATGACTGCAAGCCATCTTTAATTATAGTTTCAAATAATGATCAATTTAAAAAGATTAAAAATCATATAAATATAAACGAACAAAAAATAATATCTTTTGAAGACATAGATACCGACAGTTTATTAATTCAGAATATCCTAGATGAAGAAAATTTTAAAAAAGAGATTAATAACAAGTTAAAAAGAAATATGCCTGCTTGTATTATTTATACATCGGGAACATCAGGAAATCCTAAAGGCGTTATTTTAAGTCATGGTGGTATTTTATCGAACTGCGAAGGAGCAGTAGAATTGCTTGAAACTCTAACTAAAAAAAAAGAACCTGTGTTTTTAACTTGGTTACCACTATCTCATTCATATGAACACACAGTTCAATTTATACAAATAATTGTAGGTGCAAAAGTTTTCTATGCTGAAAGTTTAGAAAAACTAATCTCAAATATGGGTGTCGTTAAACCCACCATCATGACAGCTGTTCCAAGGTTTTATCAAAACCTTTTTACTAAAATAAATATGAATTTTGATAAACAAACAGGTCTTAAAAAAAAATTAATTAATAGAACTTTAGAATTAGGAAAAAAAATACTTAAAAAAGAGCAATTAAGTCTTAGTGAAAAAATAGTAAATTTTTTATGTGAAAAATTAGTGCGAAAAAAAATCAGAAATCAATTTGGTGGAAATCTTCAAGCCTTCGTTTCTGGGGGTGGAGCTTTAGATCAAAATATTGGTGAATTTTTAAATGCTATAGGATTACCTACTTTGCAAGGTTACGGTCTTACAGAGGCCTCCCCTGTCGTAAGCTGCAATTTGCCAGATTTAGTCAAAGTCGAATCAGTCGGTCCTCCATTTAGAACTAATAAAGTTAAAATAGCAGGGGATGGTGAAATCTTAATAAAGGGTGAAAATGTGATGTTGGGTTATTGGAATCTTAAAGAAGAAACTGAAAAAGTGATTAAAGATGGATGGTTATATACCGGAGATATTGGTGAGCTTGATCAAAATAATTATCTAAAAATAACAGACAGAAAAAAAGATATTATAGTCAATTTAGGAGGTGACAACATTTCACCAAGTAAAATTGAAAATATTTTATGTTTAGATGAAAATATTAAACAATCTTTGGTTTATGGAGACAAAAAAAATTATTTAGTTGCAATATTAGTTACAGAAAAAGAAATTAATAAAGAAAAAATTAAACTTATAATTGAAAA
>CACAWM010000035.1 GCA_902536205.1 uncultured Pelagibacteraceae bacterium
TCTTTTCTTGATTAAAAATAATGAAGTTGAATTAGGACAAAAGTATTTGAAAGAATTAATTGAAAAAGAATCAAAACTGAAAATTATCGCTCAAGAAATAATAAAAGATTAGTTAATGAGATTTTTTATTTTTTTCTTTATCATCTCAATATTATATGCCTGTTCATTTGATGACAAATCAGGAATTTGGCAAAATCAAAATAATACTTTGATGAATAAAAAAGATCAATTCAAAGATTTTAAAAAAATCTCTATATCTACAGAAAGATTTGATAAAGAAATAATACTAGATAAAAAATCTAATGTTCAGACTCTTAAACCAATAAATAATTTTGAGTTCAATGATGTATTTTATAATAATGAGAATAATCTAGCTAATTTTAAATTTTCTGAACAAAATAAATCAATTTTCAAGAGTAAGAAAATAACAAGGTATAAAATAAATAAATCAATTTTATACAAAAACGAAAATTTAATATCATCTGATGAAAATGGCAATATAATAGTTTTTTCTATAAAAGATAATAGAATTATAAGTAAGTATAATTTTTATAAAAAAAAATTTAAGAGATTAAATTATATAATAGATGAAAATATTATCTTTATATCTGATAATTTAGGTTTTTTATATGCTTACGATTTTACAAAAAACAAAATTATTTGGGCTAAAGATTATAAAATTCCTTTTCGGTCAAACTTAAAATTATCAAATAATAAATTGATAGCCTCAAATCAAAATAATAATTTGTTATTCTTCAATAAAATTTCTGGAGATTTATTTAACTCAATACCGACAGAAGAAACAAATATTAAGAATCAATTTATAAATAATTTAAGTTTAAACAAAAAAAACCTTTTTTTTATTAATTCTTATGGTTCATTATATTCAATTAATATAGATAAAATGAAGATAGATTGGTTTATTAATTTAAATCAATCATCAAATTTAAACCCAGCAAATATATTCCTTGGTAGTGAATTAGTTTTTTATGAAGATAAAATTTTAATATCTGCTAATGATAGTACATACATAGTTGATGCAAATACAGGAAATATAATTCATAAATTTAATTTCTTTTCAATTGTAAGGCCTATTATAAATAATGATATTGCATTTCTTATAACAGAAAATGATTTATTGGTATCAATTAATCTAAGAAGTAATAAAATTCTATTTTCACGCAAAATAACAAATCAGGTTGCTAAATTTTTAAATACTAAAAATAAGAATAAACTAGATATTATTCATATTTTCCTTTTAAATAATAAAATCTTTATTTTTCTTCAAAACTCTTTCTTACTAAAATTTGATTTAAGCGGTGAATTAAGCGATATATATAAATTACCATCTAAAATTAACTCTAGTCCAATTATTATTAATCAAAAAATTTTATTTATAAATAAGAAAAATAGTTTAGAAATTATGGATTAATTATTTGATTTTCCACTTAATAGGGATAACTGTTTAAATTTCAAATTTTCAATGTTATCCTCTAATTCTATAGGATAATCCCCGGTAAAATAGTGATCACTAAATTGAGGATAATTTTGATTTCGTTTTTCATTTATTAAAGCTTTATACAATCCTTCTATGCTTAAAAATCTTAAGCTTTTAGCTTTAATATATTCACACATTTCCCGGTTATTTTTTTCATGTGCTAGCAATTCTTTTTTTGTTGGCATATCTACCCCGTAAAAGTCTGGAAATTTTATTTCTGGACACGCAATTCTTACATGAACCTCTTTTGCACCACTTTCATAAAGCATTTTTACTATTTTATGGCATGTTGTTCCCCTCACAAGTGAGTCATCAATTAAAATGATTGATTTATTTTCTACAATAGTTCTTGTTGAACTTAACTTCAATTTTACTCCCAAACTCCTAATATTTTGTGTAGGCTCTATAAAAGTTCTCCCAACATAGTGATTTCTTATTAAGCCTAACTCAAATTTCTTTTTAGATTGCTCAGCAAACCCTATAGCCGCTGGAACACCCGAGTCTGGTACAGGCACAACTAAATCTGCTTTTAAATCAGTTTCTTTTGCCAACTCAACCCCTAGACTCTTTCTGTACTCATAAGCGCACTTACCACTTATTAAACTGTCCGGTCTCGCAAAATAAATATACTCAAACACACAAGGTCTTTGTTTTTGTAATGGAAAAGGTTTGACAGACTTAAGAATTCCATTTTCAACAGTTACAATTTCTCCATTTTCAACTTCCCTAATAAATTTTGCACCAATGATATCGAGTGCGCAAGTTTCTGAAGCAAAAATATATGAGTTTTTCAACTTACCAATTACTAATGGTCTGATTCCGAATGGATCTCTTACACCGACAAGTTTCTTATTTGTCATTAACACTAATGAATAACCTCCTCTTATTTGAAAAAGTGCATCAATCAGCTTATCTAAAAATCTTTCTCTTTTGGATTTTGCTATAAGTTGCACAATAGTCTCCGTATCACTTGTGGTTCTAAAAATAGCCCCTTCTCTTACCAAAGACTCTCTTAGATTTAATGCATTAGTTAAATTTCCATTGTGTGCAACACTTAATCCCCCTAAGTGTAAGTCTGCAAAAAAGGGCTGTATATTTCTTAATGAAGTTTCTCCCGTTGTAGAATATCGGTTGTGACCTATAGCAAAATTTCCAGGAAGATTTTTTAAAATTTTTGTGTCAGTAAAATGATCTCCAACCAAACCTTGTCTTTTCTCAGAATGATAATTTCTACCATCAAACGAAACTATTCCACATCCTTCTTGACCTCTATGTTGTAATGCATGCAAACCTAAAGCTACCATGGCAGATGAGTCCTCATGGTTTGATATCCCAAATATACCACACTCTTCTCTTAATTTATCTAATTTATATTTTTTCAATTTTTTCTTTTGTGTTAATTAAGTCTTCTCCAGACGGAAACTCATTTATTAATACTTCACTTCCTTTACTAATTAAGTCAAACGAAAAAGCTTTCTCTGCTGATATACCCCAATTCTTATATGGATAAAACCAATTTAAAATTGTGAATAAACAAACTGATATAATATATCCTTTAAAAAAACCAAACAAAAAACCAAATATTTTGTCAATTGAACCAACTCCAGTCCAAGTTACTGTCCTACTTAGAGTTTTACCCACAATTATAATTAAGAATAATGTAAAAATGAATATTGCAACTCCTAATCCAATATTATTGATAAATTCAGACTCAATATATTCACTTACAACTGGTTGAAGTTTAGGTACAAGAATTATAGTCACGATTGTAGATAAAACCCATTTCATAAAAGATATTAAACTTAACGAAAACCCTTGAGCAAAACATTGAATTACAGAGTAAAATAAAATTAGTAGAAAAAAAAAATCAAATAAATTTATTTTATCAAATATTTGATCAAAAAAATTTACCATCATACAAGACTTCTATCTTCTTCACCAAATGGCTTGAAGGTGATAATGAGTTTTGGCAATAATGTTAAAACTGATATCATTGCTAATAACATTGCTAAACCTGTAAATACCCCAAAATAAATAGTTGGAATAAAATTTGATAAAACTAAAATAGAAAAACCAAACACAATAGTTATAGACGTGTTTAGAATTGCTATCCCCACAGTGCTATGACATCTATCCAATGTTTTATTATAATTTTTAATCTTTTTAAATTCCTCTTTAAATCTGTAAATATAGTGAAT
>CACAWM010000036.1 GCA_902536205.1 uncultured Pelagibacteraceae bacterium
GGAGTAGACCTACTTGTAATAGATACAGCTCATGGGCATAGTGAAAAAGTTTTAAAAACTTTAACAAAAATAAAAAAAGAAATAAAAAATGTACCAATTTGTGTAGGTAATATTGCAACAGGAATAGCTGCCAAAAAATTGTATAATTCTGGTGCTGATATAATAAAAGTTGGTATTGGACCCGGATCTATTTGTACGACGAGGATGGTTGCAGGAATCGGTGTTCCACAAATTTCAGCTATTTTGGATGTAAAAAAAGCATTAAATAAAAAGAAAATTAAGATTATCTCAGACGGTGGAATTAAATTTTCAGGAGATATTGCAAAAGCTTTAGCAGCTGGTGCAGATGCCATTATGATGGGATCAATTTTTGCAGGAACAGATGAAAGTCCTGGAGGTAAATTTAAAAAAAATGGTAAAATTTATAAACGTTACCGCGGTATGGGGTCTATAGGTGCGATGTCAGTTGGATCTGCAAACAGATATTTTCAAAAAAATTTTAAAGACAGATCGAAATTTGTTCCAGAGGGAGTTGAAGGTAGAGTAGAATATAAAGGAAAAGTATCAAAAATAATATACCAATTGCAAGGTGGATTGAGATCTTCAATGGGATATATTGGTGCTAAAAATTTAATTGAATTAAATAAAAAAGCAAAATTTATAAAAATTACTAAGGCAGGTTTTTACGAAAGTATGGTTCATAGTGTTGAGATGACACAAAAGACTATAAATTATAAATTATGATTAAAACATTATTAAAAATAATATTCATCTTCTTTATTTTTTCTGGCAACTTAATTGCTAAGTCAGATTTCTTCCGGGAGGGAGTCATTTTATTTAATGAAAAAAAATTTGAAGAAGCTAAATTTAAATTCGAACAAGATATTGTTTTTAATCCAAAAAGTGAACTATCTTATCTTTATTTATCAAAAATATTTAATAAACAAGAAAATAAAAATTTGGAGGAGCAAAATTTAAATACAGTTATGTTACTGAATCCTAAAAATGAGGAAGCAATCTACTACCTTGCCAAATTAAAATTAAGTGTTTCTGATTATAATAAAAGTAAAGAACTTAATAAAAAATTAAAGATCATTTGCTCTATCTACTGTGATAAAAGTAATAAATTAAAAATTGAGATTGAAAATTTATCTAAAAAATAAATGCAATTTCATAGTGAAAAAGAAAGAATAGTTATTATTGATTTTGGCTCTCAATTTACGAAATTGATAGCTAGAAGAGTTAGAGAGCTAAGTGTGTATTCAGAGATTATTACTCCAACAGAACTCTCTAAAATAAAGAATTTTCATAGTATAAAAGGATTTATTTTTTCAGGTGGACCATCTACAGTAACAAAAACCAACTTTCAGAGTGTTCCCAAAGAAATATTTGAAAAAAAAATACCAATTTTAGGAATTTGTTATGGATTGCAATTAATTGCAAAAATTTTTGGAGGTAGGATAAAACCTTCAAATAAAAGAAGAGAATTTGGCAGAGCTTTTTTAATAAAAAAACAAAACTCATTATTAGTAAAAAATTTCCTTAATCTTAATATGTCTGTTTGGATGAGCCATGAAGATGCAGTTATAAAATTACCAAAAAAATTTAAAATGATAGCGTCAACAAAAAACTCAAAACTAACGATAATTGAAAATTCAAAAGATAAAATTTATGGTGTCCAATTTCACCCAGAAGTTACTCATACAGATAATGGGCATCAAATATTTAAAAATTTTTTATTTTTAATTTGTAAAATTAAAAAGAGCTGGAGTATTACATCTCAAAAAAAAAGATTGATTAATGAAATTAAAAATAAAGTAGAAGGAAGTAAAGTTATATGCGCTTTATCTGGTGGTGTTGATAGTAGCGTAGTTGCTTTGTTGATAAATAAGGCTATTAAAAGAAATCTAATTTGTATAATGGTTAATACAGGCTTAATGAGAAAAGATGAATTTGAGCAGACTTATAAGATTTTTAAAAAAAAATATAAACTGAATGTAAAAATTATTGACTCTTCAAGATTATTTTTAAATAAATTAAAAAATGTCTCAAATCCTGAAAAAAAGAGGAAAATAATAGGAAATTTATTTATAAAAGTCTTTGAAAAAGAGTCAAAAAAATTTAGCAACGTTAAATTTTTAGCTCAAGGAACGTTGTATCCTGATATTATAGAGAGCAGATCCTCAACTGGAAGTAAAACTTCAAAAATTAAATCACATCATAACGTTGGTGGATTACCAACAAAGATGAATTTAAGATTGATCGAACCTTTAAAAGAATTTTTTAAAGATGAGGTAAGAGTATTGGGAAAATCATTAGGATTAGTAAAGGCAATAAATTTCAAGCATCCATTTCCTGGACCAGGTTTAGGTATAAGAATTGTAGGAAATATTACATCAGAAAGAATTAAAATTTTACAGGACGCTGATGATATTTACATTAAGGAATTGATAAAACATAATCTTTACGACAAAATTTGGCAAGCTTATGCAGCTCTCCTGCCAATAAAAACAGTAGGTGTAATGGGTGACTCGAGAACTTACGAAAATATTTGCCTGTTAAGAGCAGTTATTTCTGAAGATGGCATGACAGCAGATTATTTTAACTTTCCTAAGGAATTTTTAGATATTATTTCTAATAAAATTATTAATAATGTTAAAGGAATTAATAGAGTCGTTTATGATATAACTTCAAAACCACCTAGTACTATTGAACTCGAATAATGAACAAAAAAATTAAAATTATTTTAAAAAAAAAAAATAAATCTAAAATAGTCAGTTTAACAGCTTACTCAAAAACAATTGCTAAAATTTTGGACAAACATGTAGATATTATTTTAGTGGGTGATTCAATGGCAAATGTTTTATATGGACATAAAAATACTCATAAGATGAATTTAAAAAATATTATTCAACATACACTGAGCGTCAAGATGGGTATTAAAAATTCTCTGCTTGTTGTTGATATGCCAAAAGGAAGCTACAATAATTTCAAGTTAGCAGAGAAAAATGTTAGTTTGGTAATTAAACAAACCGGGTGTGATGCAGTAAAGATAGAAAACAATAAAAAAAATTACAAAATAATTAAATTTTTGACAGCAAAAAAAATTCCAGTTATGGGCCACATTGGTTACACGCCACAGTTTAAAAAAAGATTCAAAATAGAAGGCCAAACAAAAACCGAAATAGCTAAATTGCTTAAAGATGCAAAATTAATTGAAAAAGCCGGAGCGTTTTCTATAGTGCTTGAGTGTTTATCACCTAAATCAGCGAGGTTAATAACTAAAGAGCTTAATATCCCAACCATAGGCATTGGATCTTCATTACATTGTGATGGACAAATATTAGTTACTGACGATATGTTGGGTTTAAGTGGTTTTTACCCTAGATTTGTAAAAAAATACGCAAACTTGAACAGAATAATTGAAAAAGCTGTGAAAAAATATACTAGAGAGGTAAAAATAAAAAAATTTCCTACAGTAAGCAATTTTTTAAATGGAAACAAATCTAGAAAATAAATTAAGTTTAAAAGAGAAATTACTAAATTTTTTTAACTCAAATAGACTTAAAATTTAT
>CACAWM010000037.1 GCA_902536205.1 uncultured Pelagibacteraceae bacterium
CCAGATGTCATAATTCCTTTTGCACCAGTACTATCTTGGTGTTCAAATTCTCCATTTAACATGTAAGTAACTGTCTCTATTCCTCTATGCGGGTGTGGAGGAAAACCTGCAATATAATCATCTTTATTTTCTGATCCAAACTCATCAAGCATTAAGAAAGGATCAATATAATCTGCTTCAGGTGTACCAATACTTCTTTTTAATTTAACACCTGCACCATCTGATGCATTTAAAGCTTTAATAATTTTTTTAACCTCAATAGTTTTCATATTCTATTTTAAATTATGCGATCCATCACACATTGGCTGATCATTTGTTTGTTTGCAAGTGCAGAAAAAGACCTTTTTAGACTGATCAGCTTTATATGGCAAGGGTTTAAAAGTCGTATCTTTGTGTGAACCATCACAGAAAGGTTGTTTTGAACTTTTACCACAAGTACACCAATAATAAGATTTACCCTCTAAAACATTAACTCCGATTGGAGCATCTCCCGCTCTTTGTCCTTTTTTCATTTAATTTTTTCAAGTTTTTTAGCTTATACTAAATCTAATAATTGTTTCAAATTATTTATTTCATTACTAGGTTTATAATCAAGATTATCAAAAATATTTTTATTTCTATTTACCCAAATAGAATTGTAACCGTAGTTACCGCCACCTGATACATCCCAAGTATTTGCACTTAAAAATGCTACTTCGTCTTTTTGTATATTATATTTTTTAATTGGCAAGTCATAAACCTTTGAGCTGGGTTTATAAATACCTACTTCTTCAATTGAAAAAATATCATTAAAAATATTTTTTAAATTATTGCTTTCAATTAATTCATTGAGAAGGGCAGGTGTTCCGTTTGAAAGAATACCAAGTTTATAATTCTTTTTTTTTAAAATTTTTAAAACTTCATGAACCTCTCTAAAAGGTGAAAGTACTTTATAAAGGTTTAATAATTCATTTCTCATTGAAATATCTATATTAAAAGCTTTCATTGATTTATCTAAACTGTCTTCTGTCACTTGCCAAAAATCTTTGTGCTTATTCATTAAACTTCTTAGCCAAGTATATTCAAGTTGTGTGGTTCTCCAATAATTGGCAAAACCTTCCCACTTGCTACCGATTTTATCTTTACATTTTTCTGCAGCTGAATTGACATCAAAAAGAGTGCCATATGCATCAAAAATTATTGCTTTAATATTTTTCATATCTTAAATTGATCTTAATGAGCAATATTAGATTATTTCACCCAGAAAATATAATAGAAAATACTACAAGCCTATTATCTAAAGAGCACACTCATTATGTTGTAAATGTAATGAGAATGAAAAGGGGTTCTAACATTAATTTTTTTAATAAAGATGGAGAATGGCTTAGCGAGATAGTTTTTCTAGATAGAGATCGGGTTGAGGTAAAATTTTTAAATAAATTAAAAGAACCAACTAAGAATTCTAATATTGAATTAGCGATTTGCTTAGTAAAGAAAAGTCCAATGGACACCATTTTACAAAAATCTACAGAGCTTGGTGTTACTAAAATCACACCGATTGTATCTGAAAGAACAGAGGTTAAAGAATTAAATTTTGAAAGAGCAAAAAAAATTGTTATTGAAGCTACTGAACAATCTAATCAATTAATTCCTCCAGAAATTTCTCAAGTAATTAAACTTAAAGATTTTCTAAATAATTTAGATAGTTCTACAAAACTATTATTTGCAGATGTTAATTCTAAAGATAATTTAAAAAAAGAGGTTTTAAGAGAAGCGAAATCTTTATCCGTACTTATAGGTCCAGAGGGAGATTTTTCACCTTCAGAAATAGAGCTTATACATGGAAATCCTAACGTGGTGCCATTTACAATATCTAGAAACATTCTAAGGTCAGATACTGCTGTAATAGGCGCTATTTCATTAGTTAATTTTATCAATAACTTTCATTAATTGTCGCATTAATTGAAATTGTGAAATTGTTTAAAAGCTGTATAAAAACTCATGCTTAAAATAATTGCATACTCTTTATTATTGTTAATGCCGATATCTCTCTTGGCTAATGAACCAGTAGATTGGCAATTAGGTTTTCAAAAATCAGCCTCAAAAACGATGGATGATATAGTCTGGTTTCATGACTACATGTTATTACCTGTTATTACTGCAATAACAGTTTTTGTTCTTTTTTTAATTGCATACGCTTGTATAAGATTTAGAGCTTCAAGAAATCCAGAAGCTTCAACAACAAGCCATAACACAGTTATCGAGGTCATATGGACTTTAGTTCCTTGTTTGATTCTAATCGTTTTAGCAGTACCATCATTTAAAGTTTTATACTCTCAAGACGAAATTCCAAAAGCAGATGTAACTATTAAAGCTATAGGTTACCAATGGTACTGGGGATATGAATATCCCGACGAAAATATAATTTTTGATTCATACATGATAGAAGAAAAAGATTTGAAAGAAGGTCAACCAAGATTACTTGCAGTAGATAATGAAGTTTATGTTCCAGTAAATAAAGTAGTTAAAGTAATGATTACAGCTAATGATGTTTTACATGCTTGGGCTTTACCTTCATTTGGAGTAAAGCGAGACGCTGTTCCAGGAAGAATTAATGAAACATGGTTTAGGGCTGATAGAACTGGAACTTTTTATGGACAGTGCTCAGAACTATGCGGAATTAAACACGCTTTTATGCCAATTACTGTTAACGTAGTAACCGAAGATGAGTATAATCAATGGTTAGAAAAAGCCAAAGTAGAATTCGCTAAGGAAGAAATTAATAATAAAATTAAAGTAGTTAAAAAAATTAAGGAGATACAATAATGTCTGCAACAACAGCATCACACGAACATCATCATAACCCAACTGGTTGGAAGCGATGGGCTTATTCTACAAATCATAAAGACATCGGAACAATGTATTTAATTTTTGCGATTATCGCCGGAATTATTGGAACAGCTTTTTCAGTGTTAATGAGAATGGAATTAGCGCATCCAGGTGATGGAATTCTTGGAGGAAATTATCATTTATATAATGTATTAGTTACAGGACACGGACTGATCATGATTTTCTTCATGGTAATGCCAGCTATGATAGGAGGATTTGGAAATTGGTTTGTCCCAATCATGATCGGAGCTCCAGATATGGCATTTCCACGAATGAATAATATTTCTTTTTGGTTATTGCCAGTAGCTTTAATTTTATT
>CACAWM010000038.1 GCA_902536205.1 uncultured Pelagibacteraceae bacterium
ACCAATTATAATCATCTTAAATCTTTTATTTCTAAATTAACTAAGTTAGATATTTTGGTAAATAATGCGGGAACAAATATTCCAGAGTCTTTTTTGTATGTAAAAAAAACATCAATGGAAACATTATTAAACGTTAATACCAAAGCAGTTTTCAACGTAGCTCAACTTTGCGCTAACCAAATAATCAAATTAAAAAGAAAAAGTGGTTCAATTATAAATATTTCCTCAATATTTGGTCTTGTAGCAGGTCAAAAAAGGACTGTGTATAGCATGACTAAATTTGGAGTAGAAGGTCTTACAAAAGGTATGGCCATAGATTTAGCTAAATATAATATCAGAGTTAATAGTGTTTGCCCTAACCTAGTTTTAACTCCAAGAACTAAAAAGTATTTTGCTGATAAAAAATACAACAAATATGTGAAAGAAAATACCCCAATCAATAAAGTTGTAACAGTGAGTGATGTTGCAACCTCTATTACATTTTTAGCATCAGATGCTGCATCTATGATTACTGGCACTTCAATTGTAATAGATGGAGGATGGACAGCAAAATAATTGTTAATGAGAAAAATTTTTATTATCAATTTAGCAGTAATAATTTTATTAATTACTTTTTTAGAATTGATTTCTAATTTTTTTAAATTATCAAATATAGTAGGTATTGAAAAAGAATTAATTAATGATAATGATGAAGTAATCTATTTACGCCCAAACAAAAAAGGCCTCATTTTTGGAGAAGAAGTGTTTACAGATAGTTACGGTTTTAGAGTTCCATCAAAAAATTTCAAATATTTACATACTAAAAATATTTTTATTTTAGGTGATAGTGTGACTTTTGGAAATGGAATTAAAGAGGAATATACGTTTGTTGGTTTATTGAGAAAAAAATTTGATAATATAAACTTTGTAAATAGTTCCGTTCCTGGGTATCAAATGAAAGATCAAATTAATATTATCAAAAAATCTAAAGATTTTAAAAATATTAAATCTATTTTGTATTTTTTTACTTTGAATGATGTTTATGGTTCTTCAAATATTGTTGATATTACTAGTAAGAAAATTAGCAATGATACATATAATCTAACTAAAATAAAATTATTGGATGATTTAAACAAATTTTTAAGAAATAAATCTTATCTATACCTATTTCTTAAAGGAGTTGGTACAGACCCTTCAAAAAGATGGTTTAATGCTTTACATGCAAATTATGAAAACTTAGATCCAAATGTAATAAAAGACAATTTTAAATTTCTTAATAATTTCTCTAAAAATATTGGAACAAATTTAATTGTAATCCTATTGCCATACGAATATCAAACAAGGAATTGCAATAAGAATATTTTAAAACCCCAAAAAATGTTAATAAAAATTTTAAAAGATCTAAATATTGATACGAAAGATTTAACTGACAAATTTTGCAATGATAAAAAATCTAAAAAAAACTTTCTAAAATTTGATCCAATGCATTTATCGAAAAACGGACATACAATAGTGTATAATACTATATTAAATGAAATTAATTTTTAAATTTGTAATAGCATTGTTTGTTTTCAATTCTAATCTTTTTGCTTTAGAATTGTTTGGAAAATTTGAACAAGGCTCTTTTATTTTAGGTAAAACAGATCCCAATTCAAAAATAAAAATAGATAATAAAGATGTTAGGGTTTCAAAAGATGGATTCTTTGCTTTTGGTTTAGATAGAGATAGAAAAAATAATGTTATTATTAAAATTAATAAAAATGATAATTTAAGTATTATCGAAAAGAAAGTAATTAAAAGAAAGTATAAAATTCAAAAAATTGATGGATTGCCCCCAAAACAAGTAACTCCACCTCCTGAAGTCTTTGATAGAATAAAAAAAGACAATATATTAATAGGCAAAGCCAGATCAATTGATACTTCTTATGATTTTTTCAAAAATGATTTTATCTATCCAATTGATAAATATATAATTACAGGTGTTTATGGTAGTCAAAGAATTTTAAATGGAAAACCTAGAAGACCTCATTATGGAATAGACTTTCATGCTCCTGAAGGTACACCAGTAAAAGCAATGATGGATGGAGAAGTTACTTTATCAGAAAATGATATGTATTTCACAGGAGGGACAATAATTTTTGATCACGGTCATGGTATAAGCACTTTGTATATGCACATGAAAGAAATTAATGTCAAAGTTGGGCAAAAAGTTAAAAAGGGTCAAATAGTTGGAACCTTAGGTCAAAGCGGTAGAGCAACCGGGCCCCATTTAGATATTAGACTTAATTGGTTTGATGTTAAATTAGATCCTGCTTCAATTTTAAATTAATCCAACTCAAATTTATTTTTATAATCTTTAATTAATGACTTGTCTTGATGATTTTTAAATAGAACAAAGTCCTCTATCACTAAAATATCTAAATTAGTTCCCATAAAACAATTAAATGCATCATCAATTGAACAAACAATGGGCTCACCTCTTACATTAAAAGAAGTATTTACCAAAACAGGACAATTTGTATTTTTCTTAAATTCTGTTATTAGATCATAATACCTTGGATTAGTTTCCTTGTGCACAGTTTGAATTCTAGCTGAATAATCTACATGAGTTATTGCTGGAACACTTGATCTTTTAACATTTAATTTATCTATACCAAATAATTTTTCATCCTTTGCACTCATTATAATTTGTTTATTTTTTTTAACCTCTGAAACTAATAGCATATAAGGACTATCATTATTAAATTCAAACCATTCATTAACATCTTCTCTAAGGATAGAGGGAGCAAAAGGTCTAAAACTTTCTCTAAATTTAATTTTTAAATTTAATTCTTTTTGCATTTTTTCTGATCTTGGATCTGCTAATATTGACCTTCCTCCAAGTGCTCTAGGACCAAATTCCATTCTTCCTTGAAACCATCCAACAGTTTTTTCATTAGAAAGTTCTTTTGCAGTTAAAGAAATCATTTCTTGTCTACTATATTTTTTGTAATTTGCTTTCAATGATTGAAGTTTTTTCTCAATAAAATCATTTTC
>CACAWM010000039.1 GCA_902536205.1 uncultured Pelagibacteraceae bacterium
GAAAAAATTTCTAAATTGAAAAACATAAGTGCATTCAAACATTTAGGTTTTTGGCAGTGCATGGATACACTCAGAGAAAAAGAATATCTCGATGAACTTTGTAAAAAAGGAAAATCTCCTTGGTTAGATTAGATAAATTTTTCAAAAAAAAGAAAGTTTTTATTACCGGTCACACAGGATTTAAAGGTTCATGGTTGGCTGAAACATTAATAACTTTTGGTTCGAACGTGAAAGGATATTCACTTCACGATGATAAAGTAAAATATTATAAAAAATTCATAAATTATAAAAAATTAAAGAGTATTTATGGAGATGTTTCTGATTACAAAAAACTACGAAAGGAAATTTTAAATTTTAAACCAGACATAATATTTCATTTAGCTGCTCAACCTTTAGTAATTGAAGGTTACAAAAACCCCTATCAAACATTTAAATCAAATTGTTTGGGAGTAATAAACATCTTAGACATTTCAAAAGAATTAAAATTTTTGAAATCAATTATAATTGTTACAACTGATAAATGTTATAAAATAAATAAAGGTAAGAAAATTTATAAAGAAAATGATGAATTGGGCGGTCTAGATCCATATAGTGCCTCTAAAGCTGCAGCTGAATTAATTTATTATCCTTATAAAAATTTCCTAGATAAAAATAAAATTGGAAGTGCAACGGTACGTGCAGGAAATGTTATTGGTGGTGGAGATTTTTCTGAAAATAGAATAATACCAGATTGTTATAAAGCTTTAGACAATAAATTACTAATTCTTCGAAATCCAAAATCAATTCGTCCATGGCAGCATATTCTTGATGTGATAAATGGATATCTAATTTTAAGCATGAGGCTTTGCTTTAATCCAAAAAAATATTCTGGATCATGGAATTTTGGTCCTTCTGAGAAAGAAAAAACGGTGAAAAAAGTTGCTGAAGAATTCAGAAAAAATTCCAAAACAAAATTTAAAATTAAAATTTTAAAAAAAAGGAAAGATTATAAAGAAAGTGAGATACTTAAGTTAGACAGCAATAAAGCTAAAAAATTTTTAAAGTGGAAACAAAATTTAAATTTTAAAAATATGCTCAGAATTACTGTTGACTGGTATACTCAATATTATTTCAAAAAAAATTGTAAAGTGTTGACCCAAAGTCAAATTAAAAAATTTTTTAATATCTATTAATGAAAACTGATAAAGTTTCAGTGTTGATGACAGTTTATAACACTGCAAAGTACTTAGATAGATCAATTAATTCCATTATTAAGCAAACATATAAAAATTTTGAACTTATCATTGTAGATGATGGATCTGAGGACAACTCTAAGAAAATTATTAGTAGTTATAAAAATAAAAAGATAAAAAAATTTTTTTTAAAAAAAAATGTCGGAAGGATTAACGCTCTTAAATATGCAATTAAAAAAAGCTCTGGAAAATATATTGCAATTTTAGACTCTGACGATGTTTCAAATACTAATCGTTTAAACACCCAAGTAAAATTTTTTAAGAGTAAAAAAGAAATAATGCTCATAGCATCAAAGGTAACCTTTATAGACGACAAAAATAATAAATTATTTTCTTATCCAAAAAAATTTGATGCAATTAATTATAATGAGGTAGTCCATTTTAGAAATATTTTTCCATTTTCCACAGTGATGTTTAGACGAGAAGTGCTTAAAAATGTGCCTTTATTTTCAAGAAAAATTAAATATGCATTTGACTATGATTTTGTTTTACGAGTGAAGAAGAAATATAAGATATTTCTTATACCAAAAATTTTAGGTCAATTTACTAGAAGAGAAAATAGTCTTACAACTAATGAAAATTTATCTTTTCAAAGAATCTCTGATTTAATAAATATTTTAAATTATTCAAAAAATAATTTTAACCTGACTTTAAAAATAAAAATTTTAGTTAATACGAAAATTTTTCTTGAAAATATTTTCTTACTAATATGTAGATTTAAAAATTTCATCAAATAATATTATGAAAAAAATTTTGATTATGGGTCTCCCTGGTGCAGGTAAAACTACTTTAGCAAAAATGTTAGTAGAAAAATTAAATGCAAATTGGCTTAACGCTGATCAAATTAGAAAAGAGTACAATGATTGGGATTTTTCGGACAAAGGTAGAGTAAGACAAGCAAAACGGATGAACATAAAAGCTGAAAAATTAAAGAAAGAGGGAAAGATTGTAGTTGCAGATTTTATCTGCCCAACTCAAGAAACAAGAAAAATCTTTAATGCAGATGTAATAGTTTGGATGGACACGATAAATGAAGGCAGATTCGAAGATACAAATGAACTGTTTTCTCCACCGAAAAAATTTGATTTTAGAGTTACGGAAAAGAACGCTGAAATCTGGTCTGAAAAAATAGTTAAAAAATTAAATTTAAAGTAATATAAATATATTTAAGATATACGGGCGCATAGTTCAGTGGTAGAACGCTACGTTGACATCGTAGAGGTCATAAGTTCAATTCTTATTGCGCCCACCAGTCTGAAAGTTAATGAGTTTGCAAATTATTTAATAATGTAATATTTTATAGGAATTACGTTTATGAATTTTGGAAAAATATTTAAAAAAAAAGGCTATTTAATAGTTGATCAAATTTTAAACGAAAATCAATTAAAAGAATTAAGAGCTGATTTAAGTAAAGAATTTAATGATAGAAAAACTTTTGGAATTTTTTTACATCAATTAAAAAATAAATCGTTAGCTCTTAAAATTTTATCATTATTTAAAAACGATAAATTAAAAACACAATTAAACTCGTTAAAGGAATATTATGGTAAGAATGCATCTTTGTTACCTAGATTTGAAATTGTAAAAAATTATCA
>CACAWM010000040.1 GCA_902536205.1 uncultured Pelagibacteraceae bacterium
GAAGAAATTATCCCTTATTGCTGATCTCCAAGGTGTAAAGTTAAGAATAGGTAAAATTAAAAATGAAAAACAAAGAATAAAATTTAATCAAAAATTTATATTTGATAATAATAAAAGTCTTGGTGACCATTCTAGAATTAATTTTCCTTATCCTGCAATTTTAAAAAAATTAAAAAAAGGTAGTAAAATTTTAATCGATGACGGAAAGTATTTGTTTTCTGTTATTAGTAAAAAAGCTAACTCGATTACTACGAAATGTCGAAGCCAAAATTGTGTGCTCAGCAGTAATAAAAGTTTTCATGTTCCTAATTTAGATATGACTTTTAATAAATTAACTTTAAAAGATAAAAAAGATATAAAAACTGCAATTAAACTTGGTTGCAATTGGATTGCGTTATCATATTTGCAAAATGAAAAATTAATTCTTGAAACAAGAAAATTAATCAAAAAAGATATGGGTATTATATCCAAAATTGAAAATAAACATGCACTTAAAAATATAAAAAAAATTATTCAAGCTACAGACTCAATTATGATTGCTCGCGGTGATTTAGCTATTGATATCGGTCATAGCGAAGTACCAAAAGTACAATTAAGTCTAATAAAAAAATGTTCTCAATTTTCAAAATCTGTAATTGTCGCGACTCAGATGCTAGAAAGTATGATTGAGAATAATACTGCAACACGAGCTGAAATAAATGATATTGCTACAGCAATCTTTCAAGGTGCAGACACAGTAATGCTATCAGCTGAAGCAGCTGTTGGTAAATTTCCTACGCAAGCTGTTTCTACGATGACAGAGACAATACTCTCAACTGAAAAATATAAAAGAGAACATATAGAAGATTTTAAGAATTCTATAATTGCTAATAAAGATCCAGTTAAATCAATTCTTCTATCTGTAAAAGACATGGCGTATAATTCAAATGTTAAAGCTATAATAGTATTTTCTAACTCTGGAAAATCAGCAAAGCTTGTTTCAGCTATGCGTCCTGCAGCAAAAATAGTGACGATTTCTCCAAATATTAATATAAGTAGACAAGTTTCTCTTCTTTGGGGCGTTCAATCTATTAATAGTAGAGATGCTAATGGATGGAAAGATATGATGTCCATTTCAAAAGAAATTATTAAAAAGTTAAAATTTATTAAAAAGAATGATTTTGTAGTTATCACAGCAGGTTTGCCTTTCGGTAAAGCTGGTATGACTAATATGGTAAGGCTTTATAAAGTAGGTACTTAATGGAAGATAATTATAGTATCGATGAAATTTTATCAGCAGTTGATGATCTTCAAAATATAAATAAAGACAAAGATAAAAAAAATTTAGAAGAAACTTCAATTAAATTTGATAATTCAAATATTCCTAAAAATACTCTTAGATTGATTGAAGAAGCTGAGAAGTCTAAAAATTAAACTAAGCCAGCTATCTGAATAGCTGTATCACACATTCTATTAGAAAATCCCCATTCATTATCATACCAAGAGAGAACTCTGCTAAATTTTCCTTTTATAACTTGAGTTTGTGTTAAATCAAAAATCGAACTATGGGGGTTATGATTAAAATCTTTTGAAACTAATGGAGCTGAATTAGTTGCTAATATTCCTTTTAAAGGACCATTAGCTGCTTTACTCATAGCATCATTTATACTTTCAGATGTAACTTCTTTATTAGGTACGAATGTAAGATCAATTAAAGAAACGTTAGGCGTTGGTACTCTTATAGCAGTACCATCAAGTTTTCCCTTTAAACTTGGTAATACTAAACTCATAGCTTTAGCTGCTCCAGTTGAAGTTGGTATCATGGCATCGCCGGACGCCCTGGCTCTTCTCAAGTCTTTATGAAGTGTATCTAAAAGTTTTTGATCTCCTGTGTAACTATGAATAGTAGTCATATATCCATATTCAATACCAAAAGAATTTTCTAAAACCATGGCAACTGGTGCTAAGCAGTTTGTAGTGCAAGAGCCATTAGAAATTACATTATGATCTTTTTTCAAATCTTTACTATTTACTCCTTGAACAACAGTAAAATCTACTTCCTTTGCTGGGGCAGAAATTATTACTTTTTTCGCGCCAGCCTCTATGTGTTTGCCAGCCGATTTTTTATCTAAAAAAAAGCCAGTGCATTCTAAAACAACATCAGCTCCAATTTTTCCCCAAGGTAATTTAGACGGATCTCTCTCAGCAAAAACTTTGATATTTTGATCTCCTATTTGAAAACCTTCTTTAGTTGTCTTTACATCATGATTTAATGTACCATGTGTACTATCAAATTTGATTAGGTGAGCGTTGGCTTCTATAGAACCAAGATCATTAATACCTACTACTTGAATTTTACCTTTATAGTTTTCTAATAAAGCTCTTAAGATAAGCCGCCCTATTCTACCAAAACCATTAATTCCTACTTTGATCATTTGTTATACGTATTTAAATACAACAATAAAATAAGCAACACAAATAATTGATGCTATCCACAAGAGACTACCAACAAGACCTAACCATGCTAAATGAATAAACGCACTACCCAATAAAGAAACAAATAATCTATCA
>CACAWM010000041.1 GCA_902536205.1 uncultured Pelagibacteraceae bacterium
TTGACAAAATTTACCAATATGAGTTACCTAAAAACTTAGTTGGTATAATTTGGAAAGGAAAATACAGAGGGCAAAAACAAAAATGGTTTATTACAAGATTTTTAGGTGAAGAAAGTGAGATAAATTTAAACACTAAATACGCCGAATTTATAGACTGGAAATGGGTTGAACCTAAATTGTTACCCGAAGTGATAGTAAATTTTAAAAAAGATTTATATCTTAGCCTTCTAAAAGAAATTAATCTTGTTATTGGCTAATTTCTTTTAATGTTTCTATTTTGTATGATGCTACGTATCTGTCTTTATCAGTAGATTCCGTATTTAAGTTTGACTCAGCTTTTTGGAGAAGTTTGATAATTGAACTTTTATCAAAATTAGCTAGATTTCTTGCAGTTGAAGTTAAAATTAATAAATTATTATTTGAAAACTCAACTGTTCCCTCTTCTACATAATATTTTTTTTCATCTTCAGCTTTTATGGTAATAATTCCAGGTCTCAAAAATGTAATTAGAGGGATATGATTATTTAAAATTCCCATTTGACCTTCAAAAGAAGGGATTATTACTTCCTTAATTTCTTGTTTCAAAATTGTTTGGTCAGGACTTATTATTTCAACTGTGAATTTATTAGACATTATTTACTGTCTTTAGAAAATTTTTCTGCTTTCTCAATTACTTCTTTTATGCCACCAACCATGTAAAATGCAGCTTCAGGTAAATGATCATATTCTCCCTTACATATAGCGTCGAAACCTTTAATCGTATCTTTTAAGTCAACTAGTTTTCCAGGTGAACCTGTAAATACTTCGGCCACAAAAAATGGTTGAGATAGAAATCTTTGTATTTTTCTTGCTCTAGCAACAGTTAATTTATCTTCCTCGGATAGTTCATCCATTCCTAGGATGGCAATGATGTCTTGAAGAGATTTATACGCTTGCAAAATTTTTTGCACATCTCTAGCTACTCTATAATGCTCTTCACCAACTACTCTTGGATCTAAAATTCTTGAAGTTGAGTCTAAAGGATCAACAGCAGGATAAATTCCTATTTCTGCTATCTGTCTTGATAAAACTGTTGTTGCATCTAAGTGTGAGAAAGATGTAGCGGGCGCTGGATCGGTTAAATCATCAGCAGGAACATAAATAGCCTGAACTGAGGTAATAGAACCTTTGTCCGTAGAAGTAATTCTTTCCTGCAAATTTCCCATATCTGTGGCAAGGGTTGGTTGATATCCAACGGCTGAAGGAATTCTTCCTAATAGAGCTGATACTTCTGAACCGGCTTGAGTAAATCTAAATATATTGTCAACGAAGAATAAAACGTCCTGACCTTCTTTATCTCTAAAATATTCAGCAACTGTCAGACCAGTTAAAGCAACTCTTGCTCTTGCTCCTGGAGGTTCATTCATCTGCCCATAAACAAGTGCTGCTTTTGATCCTTTTCCGTCAGTTTTAATTACTCCTGACTCAATCATTTCATGGTACAAATCATTTCCTTCTCTAGTTCTTTCTCCAACACCTGCAAAAACTGAAAATCCCCCGTGTGCTTTTGCAATGTTATTAATTAATTCCATGATCGTTACAGTTTTTCCAACTCCGGCTCCACCGAATAATCCAATTTTTCCACCTTTAGCATATGGCGCTAGAAGATCGATAACTTTTATGCCTGTAACTAATTGTTCAGTTTCAGTAGCTTGATCTGTAAATTTTGGGGCTGCCCTGTGTATTGGCCATTTTTCTTTTGTTTTAACATCACCTTTTTCATCTATAGATTCACCAACAACATTTATAATTCTTCCTAGTGTTTCTGGGCCAACTGGCACGCTTATTGGTGCTCCAGTATTTATAACTTCATCACCTCTTTTAAGACCTTCTGTTGCGTCCATCGCAATTGTTCTTACATCGTTTTCTCCTAAATGCTGAGCAACTTCTAAGATTAATTTATTACCTGAATTATTTACTTCTAGTGCTGTATAAATTTCTGGTAAATCTGATTCAAAGTTTACGTCAACTACTGCGCCAATGATTTGTGTTATTTTTCCTTTTTTACTCATGATTATAAACTTTCTGCTCCTGATATAATTTCTATTAATTCTTTTGTAATAGAGGCTTGTCTGCTTCTATTATAGTCGATTGTAAGTTTATCGACTAAATCTCCAGCGTTTCTTGTTGCATTATCCATTGCTGTCATTCTTGATCCTTGCTCACTTGCTGCGTTTTCAAGCAGTGCTTTGAAAACTTGAGTTGAAATATTTTTTGGCAATAAATCTTCTAAAATTTCATCTTCCTCTGGTTCAAATTCATATGAAAAATTTTGTTCATTGCCTTCTTTCAAATTTTTTGTCTCTGCTGGAATTATTTGTTGAGCTTGTGGTATCTGTGTAATTACATTTTTAAAATTATTGAAAAATATAATACATTTATCAAATTTATTTTGATTGAATAAAGATATTATTTCTTTTCCTACCTCATCCGCTTCGTTGAAGCTTATAT
>CACAWM010000042.1 GCA_902536205.1 uncultured Pelagibacteraceae bacterium
GCACTTGAAAAACCTATAGTTCTTAAAAGTTCTCCATGATTACTTTTCGTTTTGACTCCGCCAAAAAGTTTGACACCTACGAAGTAGATAACATAAGCCCAAACATACCAGCTAAGTAATGATAATGCAGGAGCGACTAAAAAATTAGATGCTCCTAAATGTAGAGACCCAACACCAGCTGCTAAACTAGACAGCACAACTACAATACCCGCTTGAAAGGTTGCTTTTTTATCTTTTTCAACTTCTTCGAACAATTCTATGTCAATTTTTATTGCTCTGAATATCCTATTTAAAAATAAATTAATCATTTTTTTGCAAATGGTTTCAATAGTTTTAGAATTTTTTTATGTAAAATTTTATTAGATGTTGCTAAAATATTTCCACCTTTTTCTGCTGGTTCATTTTTCCAATTTGTAACAATTGCTCCAGAATTTTTCATAATTGGTATCAAAGGAAGTATATCATAAGGTTTTAAATTTGCCTCGATTACTGCATCAACATTTCCTTCAGCAAGTAAACAATAATTTAGTGCATCAAAACCCGCTAGTCTAAAAGACCATCCAAATTTTTTTATAACTTTTCGTTGTCTTTCATAACTTAAAGTGCCATGAAAATTTCCAATAATTTTTATAGTCTTTAAATTGTTATTATTTGAAGACCTTAGAATAGATTTTTTACCATTTTTAAAAACATAGGATCTTTTTTTATCATTTAAATAATACTTATTTAACTCCGGAAAATTAGCTAATCCTAATATTGATTTTTCTAAATAAGACAAACTAATCAAATTCGACCAAGTTGGTGCTCCTATAACAAATGCCCGAGTTCCATCTATAGGATCAATCGACCATTTTAATTTATTTGATGAAAGTTTATCTTTAAACTCCTCTCCAATAATTGAATCTTTAGGAAATTTTTTATTTATAAGTGATCTAATATATTTTTCGAATGATTTATCAAAATTAGTTACAGGATCAAAATCTTTTTTAGATTTAGATTTGTTATTCACTCTTATACCTGAGCTAGATTTTCTTTTGTAAAATGAGTTTAATTTTGGTGGTAAACTTTTTAAAAAGTTGAATGATTTTTTATAATTCATTATGTGTATATAACTTAATTAAAAAAAAAATATATATGAAAATATCTAAAAAATTTGAACCTATACTAGCAGGACTATTTGCATCAATTATTATTGGAATTCTCTCTTTCCTTAGCTTTGAGACATCCACAGGTTTTTGGTTAATGTTTTCTTTTGGATCATCATCTTTAATTGTATTGGTTTTTTACGATAGTGAATTTGCTCAGCCGGCGAATATTTTTTTTGGTCATTTACTAGCAATAATTATAGGAATACTTTTTAATGAATTTTTTGGAATTTCTTATCTAGCACTGGGGTTATCTGTGGGGACTACTGTAACACTGATGATGTATTTTAAAATTATTCATCCACCAGCAGCTGCAAATCCTTTAATTGCGTTATTTGCTGATGTATCACTTAATTATATAGTTTTTCCTGTAATAGTTGGTTCAATAACTATCATTATTTTATCTGTGATTATTAATCGATATCTTCTAAAAAGAAATTATCCTCTCAAATGGTTTTAGTTTAATATAACAATTGAACTATTTAGAATTAATGCATAGCTTGACCAAAGCAAATAAGGGGTCATTAAATAAAAGCTTACTTTATCTTTTGTATAATACTCTTTCATTAAAATTAAAATGAATATTAAAATAATTATTAAATTTAAAAGAGCTAATCCAATTGAATGAAATCCAAAAAATATAATGCTCCATGTGCTGTTAAAAAACAAATGAATAAAATAAATTTTTAATAGCTTAACATCAAAATATTTAATCCATACTTTCCAAATTGCAAGTGACATAAAAAAATACAATGTTGACCACACAGGAGCAAAAATCCAGCTTGGAGGATTAAAACTTGGTAAAATGATTTGTGAATACCAGGGTTCTTTAAATGTAGATGTCACATAGCTGCCAACCATCGGTGCTAAAAATGTTATTAAAAGAATAATAAGTAAAGATAAGTATTTATTTTTCATAAATATATAAGATATAACTAATTTATGTCTGAAAATCAGAAAAAAATTTGGATTACTGGAGCAAGTAGTGGCATTGGTAAAGCAGTTGCAGAAAAGTTTGCAAAAGAAGGTTGGAAAGTTGCAGTATCTGCTAGAAGAGAAGAAATACTAAATGAAATGTCAAAAGACGAAAATATTTTTTCATTTCCATTAGATGTTACAAGTATTGATAATTGTAAAAATACTTTTGATAAAATATTAAAACAATTTAAAAATATTGATATTTGTTTCTTATGCAGCGGAACTTATGACCCAAAGAAAGAGAAAGAAATTAACATTGAACAAAATAAGTTTGTAATGAATGTAAATTATTTTGGAACGTTAAATTGTGTAAAATCAGT
>CACAWM010000043.1 GCA_902536205.1 uncultured Pelagibacteraceae bacterium
GGGCTATAGACCAACTTTTAATGGACAAAATTTATTACTAGAAACAAATATCTTTGGAATTAATAAAAATTTATATAATAAAGAGATTAGTATAAGTTTTAGAAAATTTATAAGACCAGAAAAAAAATTTAGAAATTTGAAATATTTAAAAAAACAAATACAACTTGATATAAAAAAGGCAAAAAAATAATGTCCAAAGATACCTTGCAACTTCCAAAAACAGCTTTCTCAATGAAAGCTAGCTTGCCACTTAAAGAGCCTGAAATTTTAAAGAAATGGGAAAAAATTAGGATTTTTGAAAAACTTAGAAGAAAGTCTAAGGGAAAAGAAAAGTTCGTGCTTCATGATGGTCCACCTTATGCAAATGGCCATATTCATATGGGCACCGCTTTAAATAAAATTTTAAAAGATATGATAACTCGTTTTCATCAAATGAATGGCAAAGACTCTGTTTATGTTCCAGGTTGGGACTGTCACGGGTTACCTATAGAATGGAAGATAGAGGAGCAGTACAAAAAAAAGAAAAAGAATAAAGATGAAGTGCCTATTAAAGATTTCAGACAGGAATGCAGAGAATTTGCGAAAAGCTGGATTGATATTCACATAAAAGAGTTTAAGCGACTAGGAGTTGTAGGAGATTTTGAAAATTACTATTCTACAATGAGTTACGAGGCCGAGGCGCAAATTGTGAGAGAGCTAGGTAAATTTCTTTTAGATGGAAGTTTATATCAAGGATTTAAACCAGTTCTTTGGTCTACTGTAGAAAAAACTGCTTTGGCAGATGCTGAAGTAGAGTATTTAGATCACACTTCAAATACAATCTATGTTGCATTTAAAGTTAAGAAAACTAACAATGACTTTCTCAAGGATACAAGTATTATAATTTGGACTACAACGCCATGGACTATACCTGCTAACAGAGCATTAGCTTTTAATAGCAATATCGATTACTCAGTTTTGGAAATTGAAAATCTTGAATATTTTAAAGAAAAGAGAATTGTAGTTGCAAAAAATTTAATTGATACAGTCACGAAGGAGTGTGGAATAAAAAACTATAAAGAATTAAAGACTTTTAAAGGCTCAGAATTTAAGGGAACCTTATGCAGCCATCCATTTGTCAAGATAGATTTTGATTATAATGTTCCAATGTTGGATGCTCAATTTGTTAATTTGGAACAAGGAACTGGAATTGTTCATTGTGCTCCTAGCCACGGCCCAGATGATTTTAATCTGTGTTTAAAAAATAATATACCATCACTTTACACAATTGATAATTCAGGTGTTTATACTGAAGAGATACCGTATTTTACAAATACACATGTATTTAAGGCAGACCCGATCGTTATAGAAAAACTTAAAGAGCAAAATAAACTACTTAAAAATGACAAACTTAACCATAGTTATCCTCATTCTTGGAGATCCAAGGCTCCGTTAATATATAGAGCAACTCCTCAATGGTTTATTTCTATGCAAAAAAATAATTTAAGAGATAAAGCAGTCAAAGCCATAGGTGAGACTGTCTTTTACCCAAGTAAAGGTAAAGAAAGGCTTTTATCAATGATTGAAGGAAGACCAGACTGGTGTGTTTCAAGACAAAGAGTTTGGGGTGTGCCATTACCTATATTCATTAATAAGAAAACAAAAGAACCGTTAAGGGATCAAAAAATAATAGATAGAATTGCCTCTATTTACGAAAAGCAGGGCTCTGATTGTTGGTTTACAGATGATGCAAAAACTTTTTTAGGTAATGATTATGATGCAAAAGATTATGAAAAACTAAATGATATTGTGGAAGTTTGGTTCGATAGCGGCTCAACACATAGTTTTGTTTTAGAGAAAAGAAAAGATTTAAAGTGGCCTGCAGATATGTATTTAGAGGGATCCGATCAGCATAGGGGGTGGTTTCATTCTTCTTTATTAGAATCATGCGGAACTAGAGGCAAAGCACCATTTAAAAGTATTCTTTCACATGGTTTCGTTGTTGATGGCAAAGGTATGAAAATGTCTAAATCGATGGGCAATGTTATCTCTCCCGAAGATATATTGAAGAATTACGGTGCAGATATACTTAGAGTTTGGGCTTCAGCGTCTGATTATGCTGAAGATTTAAGAATAGATAAAAATATCTTAATACAACATGCAGAGTCTTATAGAAAAATTAGAAATACCTTTAGATTTATGCTTGGTAATTTAAAAGACAATTTTGAAAAGCAAAACTTTGAAAAAATAGATCTAAGTAAATTCGATGAATTGGAGCAATTTATTTTGCACAAATTATTTTTATTAGATAAATCTGTTGATGAAAATTTGAAAAATTATAATTTTCATAAACTTTATAAGGAATTATTAAATTTTTGCACACTTGATCTTTCATCTTTTTATTTTGATATAAGAAAAGATACACTTTACTGCGATAGTATTAATTCAC
>CACAWM010000044.1 GCA_902536205.1 uncultured Pelagibacteraceae bacterium
AAAATAAAAAAACAAATTGCAAACAATATCTTAATTGCTGATATTCAAACTTTGGAGAATAGACACTCTGGAAAATATATATCAAATGTAATGCATGACACAAATCAGATACAATCTCTGGTAAGCACTAGTGTTTTGAATTTAATGAAAGACAGTTTTTCGGTAGTTGCACTGGTTTCATTAATGTTTTACCAAAATTGGAAGTTAGCTTTATTTGCAATTCTCATGATGCCATTAGCAGCCAGTTTAGCTAGAACTTTAGGGAGAAGGATGGGTAAAGCAACAGGTGAAGCAAGTGAGTCCTCTGGACAACTAATTTCTTTTCTTTCTGAAATACTTAAAGGATCAAAGATGATTAAGATTTATCAAAAGGAAGATGAGGAAAATAAAAAAGCAAATACTAAAATAAATGACTTAGTAGAAAAAGGAATCAAAATTGGAACTGTTATGGTTAGAGCAACTCCAATAATGGAGTCTTTAACAGGTTTTATGATTGCTGGTTTTATTTTTTACTCAGGAAAACTAATTGCTGCCGGTGAACTAGAAGTTAATCAATTTTTTTCTTTTTTGGCTGCAATGATGCTTGCATATCAACCGATAAGATCATTGGCTACACTTAATATGGCTGCATACCAAGGGGCGACTGCTTTTAAAAGAATTAGTGACGTGATTGATAAAAAGATTGAAATTGTTGAGGATAAAAGTTTGCCAAACTTGGTTATTAAAAATTCAAATATTAAATTTAATAATATTTTTTTTAGTTATCAAAAAACTTCTGCCCAGGCTGTTAAAGACATAAGTTTTGATGTTAAAGGAAATACGATGGTTGCTTTTGTAGGACATAGTGGTGCAGGTAAAAGTACAATAATAAATTTATTGCCAAGGTTTTATGACCCTCAGAGTGGCTCTATTGAAATCGATAGTCAAAATATTAATAAAGTTAGCTTAAAGTCCTTAAGAAAAAATCTATCAATGGTAAGTCAGGATGTCATTTTGTTTGATGATACAATTAAGAATAACATAGCATATGCAAAAAATAATGCGACCAATGATGAGATTTCGAAAGCTTGTAAGTTTGCTGCCGCAGATGAGTTTATTGAAAATTTACCTAACGGATATGAAACCTTAATAGGTGAGAATGGTGTAAGGCTCTCTGGTGGTCAAAAGCAAAGGATATCTATTGCCAGAGCAATCTTAAAAGAATCTCCTATTATTTTGTTAGATGAGGCTACATCTTCATTAGACGCAGAGTCCGAAGAAATTGTACAAAATGCTATTTCTAATCTAATAAAAAATAAAACTACATTAGTTATTGCGCATAGACTTTCTACAATTCATAATGCTGATAAAATTTTTGTCTTAAAGAACGGAAAGATTATTAATACAGGAAATCACGATTATTTGATAAGTAATTGTAATGAATATAAGTCACTTTATAAGAAACAATTGAAATAAATGTTATTTGTTTATAGGATTATTACAAATTTATTATATCCATTCTTGTTTATATACCTAGAATTCAGAAAAATTAAAAAAAAGGAGGACCCTTATAAATATAAACAAAAAATTATATCTTCGCATTTTAATGTTAAAAATAAGGGCGACGCAAAACTCATTTGGTTTCACGCTGCTAGTATAGGCGAATTTAAAAGTATTTTACCAATTGTTAGTCAGCTTAAAATTAACGATAAAAAATTAAAATTTTTAATTACCACAACCACTTTAAGCTCAGGAAATTTATCAAAAATGGAATTAGAAAAGTTTGATAATATTGAACATAGGTTTTTTCCTTTTGATGTTAATTTTTTAATAAATAGATTTTTGATCGAATGGAGGCCAGATAGAATTTTTCTTGTCGACTCCGAAATATGGCCAAATTTAATACTAAGAGCAAAAGATCTAAAAATTCCAATTTCAATAATTAATGCAAGATTAACACCAAAATCTTTTAATAGATGGATGATAATCCCCAATGTAGCAAAAAAGATTTTTTCCGTATTTGATTTATGTCTTTGCTCTAATGCTGAGACAGAAGAATTCTTAAAGAAACTATCAGTAAAAAATATTTATTTTAAAGGAAATATAAAATTTATAGGTCAAGAGAATGAAAAAAGAATCACTAATATTAATGAAAAATTTTTATCTGAAAAAAAATTTTGGATTGCTTCTAACACTCATAAAAATGAAGAGATTGTTTGTTTAAAGACCCATATGAATTTGAAAAAAAAATTTAAAGAAGTAGTCACTATAATTGCGCCTAGGCATATTGAAAGAACAAATGAAATCATGCATTTATCTCGCAAACTTAACTTAAATGTTCAAATATTAAATAAAAACGAAAATATTATTAATGATAAAGAGATAGTAATTATCAATTATTTTGGTGATTTACTTAGTTTTTATAAGTT
>CACAWM010000045.1 GCA_902536205.1 uncultured Pelagibacteraceae bacterium
TCTATTTCTAAGTAGGGCTTGATCAGCTTATCTTTGATAAAAGACCAGATAATTCTAGTCATTTCATCACCGTCTAGCTCTACAACAGGATTTTTAACTTTAATTTTTGCCATAAAATATAGATTGATTAACTTTGATTTTTATACATATTAAGAAAAAATTATCAAACTATTAATTATGTTTAATACAATATTTCCAAAGATACATAAAGAAGGATATAAATTTTTAGCTATTTCAATAATTATAACCTTTATTATTTTGTTTTTTTCTAAATTTCTGGGAATAGTATTTTTTATTATCTCAGTTTGGGTTTATTATTTTTTTAGAGATCCTGAAAGATATTCAATAAATAATGATAATTTTTTGGTAAGTCCTGCTGATGGTTTGATTACAGATATCTCAGAAAAATCTGGGCCAGAAGAACTAAGACTGGAAAACACATCCTTTACAAAAATAAGTATATTTATGAATGTATTCAATTGTCATGTTAACCGTGTACCATCATCGGGCAAAGTTGAGGAAATCTTTTACAAACCTGGTAAATTTTTAAATGCCTCTTTGGATAAAGCGAGTGAAGAAAATGAAAGAAATTATTTTAAAATAAGATTAAATAACGGTGAAGAAATTATAATTGTTCAGATTGCTGGGCTTATTGCTAGGAGAATAGTCTGTGAAGTAGAACAAGATCAAGATTTAAAACAAGGTGATAGAATTGGAATGATAAGATTTGGTAGTAGAGTAGATATTTATTTCAAAAATAAAAAAGTACTAGCCAAGCTTGGTCAAAATGTTGTAGCAGGAGAAAGTTTATTGGCGTCTATTTAATGGAAGAAAATAAAAAATTTAAATTAGTCTCTTCAAAAAAAACAAGATATTTACTTCCTAATATTTTGACTTTGGCAGGAGTTTGTTTAGGAATAAGTTCAATCAAGTTTTCAATAGATGGAAATTATAGCTTAGCTGTTACTTTAATTTTGCTTGCAGCAATTTTAGATGCTTTAGACGGTAGAGTTGCAAGATTTATTAAAGGCACATCAGAATTTGGAAAAGAGTTAGACTCACTTACTGATTTTGTAAGTTTTGGAATAGCTCCAGTATTTATTTTATATTTTTGGGAACTGAATAATTACGGAAAATTAGGATGGGCAATTACACTTATTTATTCAGTTTGTTGTGTTCTAAGATTAGCTAGATTTAATTTGACTAAAATACAAGATACAGAAGAATGGAAAAATAATTTCTTTGAAGGCATTCCTTCACCAGCAGGTGGCTTGTTAATTTTAATGCCTCTAATTTACGAATTAACAAACTTAAATTTTGAAATGGATATAAAAAAATTCACTCCTTATTTTACAGTTTTAATTGCAATACTTTTAGTAAGTAAAATTCCTACTTTAGCTCTTAAAAAAATATCTATATCACCCAAGGCAACAGCTTTTCTATTATTAGGTATTGGAATAATCTTTATATCTTTATTATCTTATACCTTAGAAACATTATTTGCTTTTGGAGTAGTTTATTTAATTTCTATACCAATTGGTATATTAATTTATAGTAAACTTAATAAAAAAAATTCAGTGAAAATATCAGAAGAAAATCATGAAGATATTTTGTAATGAAGAAATCAAAAAGAATTAAAAAAAGTAATTCTTGGAAAATTAAACAACATAGAGATCAGTTTTTTAAAAAATCCAAAACTTTGGGATATCGATCAAGAGCTTCATTCAAATTAATTGAATTAAATAAGAAGTTTAAATTTATCAAAAAAAATACCAATTTGTTAGATTTAGGATCTTGTCCTGGAGGATGGACTCAGGTAGCAAGCGAGATTATCACAATTGGCAAGATAATGGCGATCGACATAAAATCAATGAAACCAATTAAAAACGTTAAATTTTTAAAAGGGGATATTATGCAAAATGATGTTAAATCTAAAGTTATTAACTACTTTCAGTCTAATTTAGACGTAATTTTATCAGATATGGCTGCAGATACCACAGGAAGTAAATCTTTAGACTCAATTAGAACAAATCAATTGTGTGCTGACGCTATTCACTTTTCTAAAGTCACTCTTAAACCTAAGGGTGTATTAGTTTCTAAGCTTTTTATGGGAGATGATTTCATAGAAGTAAAAAACTTAGCTAAATCAGTGTTTCAAAATGTGAATTTTTTTAAGCCAGAGTCTAGCAGAAAAGAGTCAAAAGAAACTTACTTACATTGTGAACTTTTAAAGTCTTTATAAATTTTAATAATTGTATATAAGTTTATATGGAAACAATAAAAGAAGCATTAACCTTTGATGATGTTTTGTTATTACCAAAATATTCAAATGTTTTGCCCTTAAGTACAAACATAAGCTTACAATTAACAAATAAGATTTCCTTAAAAGTTCCCTTTCTTTCAT
>CACAWM010000046.1 GCA_902536205.1 uncultured Pelagibacteraceae bacterium
ATCATCTTCAGTAAAAGTTGGAATGTTTAATTTCACTTGAGAAACAATTTTATCTTTAATACTTGATTTATTATTTGATCTATCAATAATACAAGCATATCCAACAATATTTGCATTTTTTTCATTTACTAATTTTGAACACTCTAAGCTAGATTTACCTGTAGTTATTACATCTTCAACTATTAAAACTTTTTCTCCTTTGTTTATTTTAAAACCTCTTCTCAGTTTAAATTCACCATCAACCCTTTCAGAAAAAATATTTTTCTTATTTAAAATTTTTCCTAATTCGTAACCAACTATTATTCCACCCATTGCAGGAGATAATATTATATCAAAGTCTCTAAATTCATTTTTAATTTTACTTGCTAGAGACTCACAAATTTTAGCAGCTTGATTGGGTTTGCTCATTAATTGTGCACATTGAACATATTTTGGACTATGTAAACCTGAAGAAAGTATAAAATGACCTTCAATTAAAGCGTTAGTTTCTTTTAAAATTTTCAAAGATTCTTCTAATGAAAGCATTTTTTTTCTGTTTGTGTCGAATTATCTTAAATCTTAAATTACTTTGCTTTATTTGACTTATCAAGTTTGTAAAATTTTTCAAATCTTTAATTTGTAGATCAAATGAGAAAGTCAAATGTTCCTTTTTTCTTTTTATAATTTCTAAATTAACAATATTCCCTTTATTAAGCCCTATAAGGGAGGTGATATGACCCAAAACGCCAGGCTTATGTGGTAAATCAACTTCAATTGTACTTGAATAGTTTTTTTCTGTGACTTTAAGGTTTTCTGTTGATTTATCTTGCCAATATCTTCGTATGGCAGAACGAGCTTTTCCAGTTGCAGATGATGAAAGCCAATGTAAAGATGGAGAAGCATTTTTTGACGTTTCTATATTAACAAGATCACCGTTTTTTAAAATAGTTTGTAAAGTTGCATGACGGCCATTTACAGTGCAGCCTATAGCGCTATTTCCTACTTTTGTATGAACTGCGTAAGCAAAATCGATTGGGGTAGCTTTTTGTGGTAATTTAATAACCGCTCCTTTTGGAGTGAAACAAAAAACATTTTCCTGAAACATTTGAAGCTTTGTGAACTCGTAATAATGTTCAGGACTTGTGCCAGCTTCAATAATTTCAACAAGATCTCTTAGCCAATCATATTCTTTCCAAGATAATTCAGAAAACTTTTCGGAAGATTTATATTTCCAATGGGAAGCTATACCTCTTTGCGCAAATTCGTGCATATCATGAGTTCTTATTTGGATTTCAATTCTATTTTTTTTTGGTCCAATTACTGCTGTATGAATTGATTTATAATTATTTATTTTTGGAGTAGATATATAATCTTTAAACTTGCCTGGGATCGTAGAAAATCTGCTATGAAAAATTCCTAAAGTTTTATAACAATCTTCAACATTTTTAACAATCACTCTGAAACCAATTATATCTGTAAGCTGTTCTAGTGATATTTTTTTATTTTGAATTTTTCGCCAAATTGAAAAAGGTGTTTTTTCTCTTCCAGTAATAGTTGCGGTTATACCGTTATTTTTTAAAATTTCAATTAACTCATGAGATATAATTTTAAAAGTATCTTCAGTGTTATTTTTGATAAAGTTTAATCTCTCTAAAATTAAATTTCTAGCTGGTTTATTTAAAACAGAGAAAGATAAATCTTCTAATTCGTCCCGAATTCTATTCATTCCCATTCTATCAGCTAATGGAGCATATATTTCCATAGTCTCTTTAGCTTTTCTAATGATTTTATCTTTGTCTTTAACAAATTGAATTGTGCGCATATTATGCAATCTATCAGCAAGTTTAACAAGCAATACTCTAATATCTTTAGACGTAGCTAAAATTAATTTTCTAAAATTTTCAGCTTTTGAGTCATCTGATGCTTTATCCTCAAGAGCTGAAATCTTTGTTACTCCCTCGACTAGATTTGCAACTTCTTCACCAAATTCTTTTTTTACAGTTTCATATGTAACATTTGTATCTTCTATTGTGTCGTGCAATAATCCTGTTGTTATTGTTGCACTATCTAATTTTAACTCAGTCAAAATTTTTGCTACTGCTACAGGATGTATAATGTATGGAACACCTTCATCCCTTTTTTGATTTTGATGAGCTTCAAGTGCAAAGTTATAGGCTTTATTTAAAGACTCTGAATTTAAAAATCTGTTATATGATTTAATTTGATCAATTAATTCATTATTATTAATCATAATTGAATGTTAACATTTTTATTCAATCTTGTAATCTCAATCCTAAATTTTTGGCTTAATTTATTTATCAAAAATCGTACGTTTTTCTTTAATATTGGGTGAGACCAATTAGGATCTATTTGTAAAATTGGGTAT
>CACAWM010000047.1 GCA_902536205.1 uncultured Pelagibacteraceae bacterium
TAAAGAACAAACATCATTCCAGCTACTGATGCTAATGAAGAACCAATAATAAAAGTTATTGATATTGTTCTATCTACATTAATTCCTAACAATGCAGTCATTGTTCTATCTTGTTCGCACGCTCTTTGAGCTCTACCTAAATCTGTTTTTGTAATAAGATAAGTAAAAATACCCATTAAAATTATTGTTAAGATAACGATGAAAATTTGAAGATAGCTTACTGTAACAATAAAATCAGAATTTTTAAAAAATTCTAAACCACCACTTATCAAAGGCTGCATAGGCTTTACTCTAGCTCCTTGAGCTACTTGAACATAGTTTTGTAAAACAATTGACATTCCTAAGGCAGAAATAAGTGGAGCTAATCTGAAAGATCCTCTTAATGGTTTGTAAGCCAATTTTTCAACTGTCCATCCATAACAAGCAGTGAAAAGCATAGCTATTAGTAAAACTAAAAGTAAAATAATTGGTAATGCAACTCCAGTTAAACCAAAGATAATAAATGATATTAAAGCTACAAAAGCTCCAATCATAAAGATATCGCCGTGCGCAAAGTTAATCATTCCAATAATTCCATAGACCATGGTGTAACCAATCGCGATGAGTCCATAAATCGAACCTAAAGTAATCCCGTTAACTAATTGTTGTATAAAATATTCCATGATTTACTTACCTACTCTCTTATTTACATTATCAAGAGCTTTGGTGAATTTAGTAAAGAATTTTCCTTTTTTCAATTCATTAAGAACCTGCATATTAAGGCCTTTTGGGGTCTGTGAGTCCGCTACGAGTTTTTTAAATCCTTGAGAAGTTTTATTAAAAGCATCCTGACTTAAAGCTAAAAATAATTCAGCTACATACGTATCAGCTAATTTTTTGTTAATACCTTTTTTACTCAACCATTTGGAACTTATATTTAGTATCTCATAGTATGTTGCCATTAAAGAAGCAGTAGACCAAAACTTATAGCTTAGTTTTTCGTTTCTTATTTCTAGAACTTGTCCTAAATGTTTAAAAATATTCTTAGCAAATTTACTTGGTGGACAAATAATAATTGGTCCTTTTTTAATCTCAATTGGAGGCAAAGGTATAGCTCTTGTAATATTTTTATTCTTTGTAATTTTTTTAAGTTTATCCAAATTAATCGTGGAAATAAGACTTATTATTTTTTTATTTTTTGAAAATTTTAATTTTGGTAATATCTTATTGCCAACATTAGGGGTAACACCCAATAATACTAATGAGGATTTATCTATTATTTCTTGATTATTGTTTAATACTTTTATTTTTCCGTAACTTTTAGATAATTTTTTAGCTATGTTTCTATTTCTTGAAGATATATAAATTCTTTTAATTTTTAGCTTTGATTTAAAAATACCAAAGATAATTGATGATGAAATTTTACCAGTTCCTATAAATCCTAAAATCATGAATGATGCAGAATAACCAAGCTATTCCTTTTAATAAAGAAAATTTTAAACAGATATTTTCATTACCGTTTATATCTGTCATCATAATATCAATACCAAGTGCAATAATAGCTGAATATTTTAATATTCCTTTAGCTTGGTTCTTGGGGCCAATGCTAATAACTTCTTTGGCTTCATTAATGGGTCTTAAAACTAAAATGCCAAGGTTAGTATTGTCTTCTATATTAATAATTCTTGGTCTTTATATTGGTAATTACATAGACAAAGATTTATTCGGTCAAATGCAAGATTGGATATGGACCTCTTTAATTATGTTAATTTACATAATTTTAAGCGTTCTAATCGTTTCTAAATATTTAGAAAAATTTTCTAAATACGAAAAAAAAACATCTATTTTTTCAGCTGCACCAGGTGCATTAGGTCCACTTATGATACTAGCTGAAGATGCAAAAACTGACTTAAGCCAAGTAGCCACCTCTCATTTAATAAGATTAATTATAATTATCACTGTTTTTCCTTTTATCGTGAATAGTTTTTATGATGTAGAAAGCGTAAATATTTCTGAGGAGATAATTACTAGTCAAAATTTTTATCACTTGATGATTTTGATTATATCGTCAGTAATTTTAATTTTGTTTTTTGAAAAGATTAAAGTTCCTGCTGCCCTTTTGACAGGCACTTTAGTGGCAAGCGGGTTATTGCAAATTACAGAAGTTGCAAGTTATCAAATATCTCCCGACATTATCGATTATTGTTTATTAATTTTAGGTTCATCAGTGGGATGTAGATTTGCTGACAAAACATTTGGTGAAATAGGAAGAAACGCTCTACATAGTTTTGT